>JAFXFQ010000044.1 GCA_017520365.1 Clostridia bacterium | reverse complement strand
GCTCCCCCCAAGGGGAAGCCTCAAAGCAAACAAAAATCCGCCCCAAAGGGACGGAAAAAGTAAGAAAAACCTCCCCAAAAGGGAGGTTTTTCTTTCATATAATGAGATCAGAAGCTCATGAGACCTCTCATAAGGCTGCCTGCAAGATCCTCAATGTATCCGCGGATAACGAGGTAGCTTACAAGGAGAGAAACGATAACCACGATAGACCAAACGATGGAATATACGATGTAGGGTGCCTTAGCAAAGGGAGCAAGCTTCTGGAAGCCGGAATACATATAGATCGCACAAGCAATGATACCGCAAATAGCAAGAACCATAGCAATGGGAGACCAGATAAAGCCGAGAAGGATGTTTGCGAGATATACGCAAGCAAGGGGGAGAGTACCTACTGCAACAACGTTGAATGCGCTGTGAACATTAACAAAGCTGTTGGTAGCGATCTTTGCAGCAAGGAAAGAGCCAAATGCTGCTGTGCAGAATGCAACTGCGCCAAAGAGAAGACCGAAAAGAAGCCAAATGCCGAAGTTGAAAATAGCAGAGATATCTGCGCCATCAGCGATCTGAGAAAGTGTCTGGCCTACGTTTGCAGCAAAAGCAAAGCCGTAAACGACGATAGAGAGAAGACCAACAAGGATCCACTCAAGAGTTGTGCTCTTTGCAGAAGCCTCAACAGTTTCAAGAGAGTTTCTTGAGAAGAAGCCCTTGAGAACCTTCAAGAAATTATCCACGATGGGATTAGCCTGTGCAACGGGAGCCGCTGCACGGTAGGGTGCGCTCTGAGCTGCAGGTACGTCACCGAGCTGTGTACCGCAACCGTCACAGAATCTTGCGTTATCGGGAAGATTCTTTCCGCAATTTTTACAAAACATGATAAAAACTCCTTTCTTATATTTCAATGATGTTTTGTTATTTTCATATGCAGATAACAATATCTACTATGGAAAAATCATATCACAACACCTATAAAAATGCAATATTTTTTTACAAAAACTCCGTTTTTATTCTTCTAAATATCAATTGCTCTTTCTGCTTTCATTTCTATTCCATAAATATACTGCCAAAGAAATTATTTATGACAAAAGAAAAACAACTTCCGTAATTGACAAAAAATGATAAGGATGGTATATTAGTTATACAGTCTACAAATACAATTTGAAGAGGGAATATGATAAAATCTGATTCTAAAAGAAGAAAATTTTTGATGACTCTGGCAAATTCCATAATCCTGGTGCTCGGCAACGCAATGTATGCCTTTGCGGTAGCCGCGTTTATTATGCCCACCGGCATCGTCGTAGGCGGAGTTACAGGTATCTCCATTTTTCTTGACAAATTCATTCCGGACAGCTGGCCCATCGAGGTTGCATACATAGTTTTCGTTATCAACGCGTGTCTCTTCGTTCTGGGCGCTGTGGTCCTCGGAAAACGCTTTGCCGTTACAACTGCGGCAAGCACCGTTCTTTATCCTTTCTTTCTTGGCATTTTTGAAAAAATATTCGCAAATAACGTTCTTATACCCGGAGACCTTATTCTTAACGCTGCAACAGCCGGACTTATCATTGGATGTGCCATCGGAATCGTTGCAAGAACGGGAGCATCAACAGGCGGAATGGATATCCCTCCCCTCGTTATCAATAAGCTGACCGGCGCACCTGTAGGCACAACTCTCCTTTGCTTTGACGTTTGTATTATCGCTACACAGCTGGTAAAGAGCGACCTTGTTCACATCCTCTACGGCGTTGTTATGATAGTTATAAACTCCTTCGTTATCAATCAGGTGATGGTAATGGGTAACGAAAAGATACAGATATCTGTCATCAGCAACTGTATGGAGGAGGTCCGCGCCGCTATCCTTACAGATATGCACCGCGGCATTACCCTTATCTCTTCAAGAAAGGGTCTCACCGGTGAGCCCTGCGAGATGGTCATGACCATCATCTCAACCCGTCAGCTTGCCCGCGCAAAGCGCCTAATTCTTGACGTGGACCCCAACGCATTTATGATCGTTACAAGAGTCAGCGAGGTTAACGGAAACGGATTCTCATTTAAAAAATCTGACGACAAACTCCTTGACAGAAAAGACATCTGACGGTAAAATACTTTATTGGGAGATCGGGCTGCCGCGCTCTATGTTGCCGAAAGGTATTAGAGTGAGGAAAGTCCGGGCACTATAGGGCAGGATAACGGATAACGTCCGCCGAGGGAAACCTCCGGGAAAGTGCAACAGAAATAGACCGCTGCACAAGGGTCTCGGCCTTTATGCAGTAAGGATGGAAAGGCGAGGTAAGAGCTCACCGGCACGACAGGCGACTGTGTGCAAATGTAAACCCTATCCGGTGCAACACCGTATGCAGAGAGGCTAACGCCTGTGCCTGCCCGGCATAACTCTGCGGGTGGCTGGAGATACACAGCAATGTGTGTTCGAGATAGATGGCAGCCGGGGCGCAAGCCCCACAGAACCCGGCTTATAGATTTCCCAATTAGAAAAACACCCCGAGGGGTGTTTTTTTCTTGTCTTTCACCGAAAAAAGCGACCTCGAGAGAGGCCGCTTTTTTATCAGTTAAAATCGTTGATGGAGCCGCTTATGAATCTGGAGAGGAGGTTTGCATCCAATCCGTTAAAGGTGCCGTCACCGGTAACGTCGGCTGCCGCCAGCTGTTCATCGGTAGGTTCTGCTGTTCCCGAAAGGATTCGCTTCGCAATATTGATATCCATACCGTTGATCTTGCCATCACCGCTTACGTCGCCCTTTATTACATCGGGAATAGGCTCTGCCTCTCCGCAGCTTGTACAAACACCGTCAACGTAGCTATGTCCCTTTTCGGGGATGACCGTTGTCTCTGCAAAGTCGCAGTTCTTGCAGACTGTGCCTGTGTATCCGGCGCTGGTGCAGGTAGGATCGACTGTTGCCTCGATCAGAACGTGTTCCTTTTGGGGAGTACCGATACCGGTATCCTTAACGTATCCGCAGAAGCGGCACTTTGTTTCAAGTGTGCCGGTCGAATCGCAGGTAGCAGTATCGTACATTACGGAAATGTGAGCCTCTGCGGTTATCTTTTCCGAGCAGACGGTACAGAATACGTTATGGGCATTTCCACTGTTTTCCGTATAGCGGTAATAATCCTTATCGTTATGGAAGGCTGTTGTCACAACTGTTTTTTTGTATCCGCAATCGGTGCATCTGAATATTTCGCTTCCATCCTCCGTACAGGTAGCCGCAGTACCGGAAATCTTTTCAAAGCAATCGCCTGCGGAATGCTTTGCGGGGATGACCCGATCATACTGAGCATTACAGCTTGTGCAGGAATAGACGACAGTACCTACGGTGAGGCAGCCTGCCTCCTCCGTTACCGTGCCGCTGCTCCAACGGTGGTCACATCTGCCGCTGACAGCAGCCGCTTCAACTGCGTTGCCCAGATCCTTACGGACCTCTGCCATAATATCGTATTCGTCCATGGATGATGCAAAGGCGCTGCGGTCAAAACCGGGAAGAGACAAATAACGGACAATATTTGTAGAAACACGGGATACAACAGCCTTTGCCGCCATCTCACCCTTATATTCCTCAAGCATCTTCAGCATTTGGTATTCCTCTATACCGTCTCGCATAAGCTCCACACGGAGCGTTCCCACATAATCGGAAACGCCGCGAATTTTTGCCTGAGATGCACCATAAAAGAGAACACCGTTGCCGTAGAAGGTATCTGCGTTATAGATGAGCTTATTCGTTTTCCATTCACAGGCAGAAAATGAGCCTGTTACGGTGTTATCAACGGTAACAGT
>JAFXFQ010000043.1 GCA_017520365.1 Clostridia bacterium | reverse complement strand
TTGTTTTTTCTTCTTTTTATAAATTATAAAGTTTTTTGGAGTGCAGAACCTTTTTTTCAAAAAAGGTTTTGCATAGTCTCCCCTTCAAACTATGATTTAGCGGGATTGCAAAAAAGAGCTGTTGCACCGCAACAGCTCTTTCACTTATTTATTTTCGTTATTATAGGCGGCGACAGCTCTCAGGTAATCGAAGAGCTTAGCGTCAGCCTCGATATATACGAGAACGTTGCCCAGGCTTGAGGCAGATGAAATGACTGCCTTTGAGGGCCACGCCATATTTTTTGTATACTTATAGGTGGAGGAGCCTTTCTTTTCCGCCTTCAGCTTTTTGAGGCGCTCCTTCTCTTCGGGGAGGCTGAGGACTGCGTTTATATCCTGAAGTCGGAGGAGGCACTCCGTTGTCCATTGGCTGTTGCCCTGTTTTTTCTCAACGGTAAAAACGAGAAGGGAGGGGTCCAGTGCCGTTATGGGGAGCTCTTTTTTGCCTCCTTCGGGGCAATATTCCTCCTCGGTGTCGTCATCCTCTCGGTGGAGGCTCTTTTCGGCCTTAGGTGCTGCCTTGACCGTGTATCTGTATCTCGTGAATTTGTATCTGATGAGTATATAAAGCATTGCACATACAAAGGCAAGGCCGAAAAACTGGAGCACGCCCCTTGCATATGCTACGTCAAGACCTGAAAATGCAAAGGCCACTCCTGCGGCGATAAAGAGGCAGAGGATAGCGACCTCGGGGTTTTTATTTTTCTGCTTAGGCTCGAAGATCATTTTTTTTAGTTCCTTTTTATTATCTTTGGATTGAAAAAATGGGAGCCTAGGCTCCCATTTTCACTCTTTCCGTTAACACGAATCAGCTTATGCCTCTTCCTTTGCGATAACCTGCTTGCCGTTGTAATAGCCGCAAGCGCTGCAAACTCTGTGAGAGAGATTGTACTCACCACAGTTGGGGCACTTTACCATGCCGGGCATGGACAGCTTCCAAACATTGGAACGTCTCTTGTCTCTGCGTGCCTTGGATACTTTTCTCTTCGGTACTGCCATCGAAAACACACCTCCTTGAAGACATTAAAGGGTAATTTAAAATCTACACCAGCTATTATAACACTACTTTTTCATATTTTCAAGTAGTTTTTTAAAAGTTTCCATCCTCGGATCAATTTCTTTTTCCTTTTTGCAGCTGCAATCGCTGTCAAGACGCTTTCCGCAGACGGAACACAGACCGGGGCAATCCTCATCGCAAAGATGATAAACGGGTAGCTCGAGAGACAGCTCCTCAATTATATCTCTGTCGAAATCAATACCGCCCTCCTTGACGGTGAGCATTTCATCCTCATCTATCCCCTCAAGAGCTTTTGAGGAAACGGTGACGTAGCGGACGAACTCAAACTCTGCAAAATCCTTGAGAGCTGTGAGACATCTGTCGCAAACGGTCTCATACTCTACGCTGACCGTGCAGCAAAGGAGCATATAGCCGTCCTTGTCGGATATCTTTCCGGAAACGCATATATCCTCGGTGAGAGTGATCTCCTCGGAGATATCGGGAGCATCGGGAACGTCCGAAGGGGACAGAGTAAACTCAAAGTCAATAACAGGAACTCTTCTGTTAAGAACAGGTGTCAAGTCTATCTTCATAAACAAACTCCTTTCGCATCTCAAAGTTGCCTGCAATTGATTATTATATAGGTATTTCCCTCACTTGTCAATGAAAAAATGAAAATATTTCGACCGATTTTTGATCCTTTCTTGTGAAAAAACTATTGAATATGCTTTTCCCCTTTGATATAATGAAATATATGTTGCAAAAGGAGGCTTCCCGTGAAAGCAGGTAAAATAGTCAAATACTGTTTCATCGCATTTGCCGTCTTCGTTCTGGCCTTTCTGGGCTTTAGAATTTTTATGAATTCGGACAGAAGCGCACTTTCTGACGTATATCCCACGGACCTTGCAAAGGAGGCTTTTGCAAAGTACGGTGAAGATGCTTTCGTAAGCTTCCGCCTTCCCGATGAAATGAGCCACGACGGATATATTACAGCATACAGCCCGGCTTACTGCGAGAAGACCGGTGAGTATCAGATAACCGTCAGATATAACGACAGCCTTTCCGAAAACTATCTCCCTGGCTCCGATCCCGAAAAGTATTATTTTGAGCTGAGAGATGAGGAGGGGCAAACTGTTGCGGTGGCAAAAAGAGTGGCGGAGAAGGAGCGGTATTTCTACAACTACATCCGCCTTTCCTTCGAGGGAATCACCCTTTCAGAGGATGCCACCCTCAGCCTTTATCTTTGCTCGGACGAATGTCAGTATCCTGCAGAGCATACTGACGGCATCATTGCAGCCCACCCCACTCTTATGACAGGCCCAATCAAGCTTTCTCCAGCTGAGAAGAAGGCTCTTCAGAAGTAAAAAATCCATTCCAAGAACAGGGTAAAGCCCACGGAGTATTATGAATAACATTAACGTACCCGAGATATTCGGCCGTCTCGTATTCAACGAAACGGTAATGAAGGAAAGACTTCCTGCTGACGTGTTTGAGATCGTGAATAAAACCCTCACCGTCGGCAAGCGTATGACCCTTGAAATTGCAAACGTCGTTGCCGATGCAATGAAGGATTGGGCCATAGAGAACGGTGCAACCCACTATACTCACTGGTTCCAGCCTATGACAGGCATCACCGCAGAAAAGCACGACAGCTTTATATCACCCGCAAGCGACGGAAAGGTTATTATGGAGTTTTCCGGCAAGGCGCTGGTAAGAGGTGAATCCGATGCCTCCTCCTTCCCCTCAGGCGGAATCCGCTCTACCTTTGAGGCAAGAGGCTATACCGCGTGGGACCCTACCTCCTATGCCTTTATCAAGGACGGCACTCTCTGTATCCCCACTGCCTTCTGCTCCTACGGCGGCGAGGCGCTGGACCAGAAGACACCGCTACTCAGATCTCTGGAAGCTCTTTCAAAGCAGGCGGTCCGCATCCTGAAGCTCTTCGGCCACGAGGACGTTACAAACGTAAAGGCCTCTGTGGGAGCGGAGCAGGAGTATTTCCTTATTTCAAAGGAGATATTTGAGAGAAGAAAGGACCTTATCTATACGGGTCGTACCCTTTTCGGACAGAAGCCTCCCAAGGGTCAGGAGCTTGACGACCATTATTCCGGCAGCCTTAAATCCCCCGTTGCCGCTTATATGAAGGACCTTGATGAGACACTTTGGAAAATGGGTGTTCTTTCAAAGACCAAGCACAACGAGGCGGCTCCCGCACAGCACGAGCTTGCTCCCATATTCTCATCAGCCAATGTTGCCGTGGACCAGAATCAGATCACAATGGAAATGATGAAGAAGGTTGCCGACCGCCACGGCATGGTTTGCCTCCTTCATGAAAAGCCCTTTGCAGGGGTTAACGGAAGCGGCAAGCATAACAACTGGTCACTTACGACAAATACGGGACTTAACCTTCTTGAGCCCGGTGATACACCTCACGAGAATGCACAGTTCCTCCTTATGCTGGTTGCGGCAATTAAGGCTGTGGACGATTATCAGGAGATGATGCGTATCTCTGTTGCAGATGCTGGCAACGACCTTCGACTCGGTGCCGCAGAGGCGCCTCCCGCAGTAATGTCCATATTCCTCGGCGACGAGCTTACGGAGATACTTGAGTCCATTGAGGAGGGACGGGGCTACGATGCTAAGGATACCGTTCAGATGAAGATCGGTGTTCACGCCCTCCCAAAGTTTCCCAAGGACAATACTGACAGAAACCGAACAAGCCCCTTTGCCTTTACAGGTAATAAGTTCGAGTTCCGTATGGCAGGCTCCTCACAGTCTATTGCAACTGCAAATGCAGTTCTTAACACCGCCTTTGCAGAGGTGCTCCGTCAGTTCTCCGATATTCTTGAGGGAGCGGATAATTTCAATGATACTCTCCACGAGCTTATCAGAAAGACTATCAAGGATCACAAGCGCATCATATTCAACGGTAACGGATATGAGGAAAAGTGGATAGAGGAGGCAGAGAGAAGGGGACTTGCAAACCTTCGCACGACTCCCGAGGCCCTTCCTCATATGCTTGATGAGAAGAATATTCAGCTCTTCTCCCGTCATGGCGTATTCTCCGAAAACGAGATGCGCGCCCGTCTTGAGATACAGCTTGAAAACTATACGAAGATAATACATATCGAGGCTCTCACCATGCTTGATATGGCACGTCACGATATTCTCCCCGCCGCGAGCGATTATTGTGCAAGAATTGCCGCAAACGCAGAGCTTAAGGCAAAGTATGGCTCCTGCGAGGCGGAAAAAAAGCTGCTTTCAAAGCTTTCAGCCCTCACCGATTCCTTCTACTCCAATATCGAGCGCCTTGAGGAGGCGGTGAAGAAGGGCGAGGGAAGCATCGGAAAGGCAGACAGCGCAATGTTCTATAAAAACGAGGTCATCAGCGCGATGAATGCTCTCCGTGCCGACGGCGATGCTCTTGAGGAGCTTTGCGACGGCTCGGTCTGGCCCTTCCCCTCATACGGTGATATGCTCTTTTCAATTAAATAACCTAACAAAAAACTGCCGTTTCGGCAGTTTTTTTATCGTTAAAGCAGAGATCCCCCACGTATACGCCGTGGGGGATCACAGCTTGTCGATAAAGTTATCGACAAGCTGAACTCGGGCTGTCGAGAAGGATGCAGAAGGGGCGATTTGGGTATCGTCGGCGTACAAGGGTACGGCAGAGACCCAAATCGCAACTAAAAAGTCGCATTTAATAGTGAAATCCGCCGAGTTTTCGGCGGATTTCTAACTTTTTTGATCTTTAATTA
>JAFXFQ010000042.1 GCA_017520365.1 Clostridia bacterium | reverse complement strand
GGGCAGGCCAAGGCTGATAAAAGAAACGTAAATTATGAAAAGAAGAAAATGTATCATAATTCCCCGCAGTTTGTTTTTTATCAGTATAATACTAAAAATCAACAAATGTCAAGTTTTCACATTTATTTCTATTGCAAACGGCATCAGAAAGTGATAGAATAATAAAAAAATGAAAGGAATACGAAAATGAAAAAGTTTTTCTCCGATTTTAAGGCCTTCATTATGAAGGGCAATATCATCGATATGGCTGTCGGCGTTGTTATCGGCGGCGCTTTCGGTAAGATCGTGACGTCTCTCGTTAACGACATCATAACTCCTCTTATCAGCATCCTTACAGGCAAGGTAAGCCTTACCGAGCTCAAGTGGGTCATCAATGAAGCTGTTATGGCTGAGGACGGCGTGACTGTCGTAACTCCCGAGCTCGCACTTACATACGGTAATTTCATCCAGAACATCATTGATTTCCTTATCATCGCAATTTCCATTTTTATCGTTCTTCGCGTTATGACAAAGGCTCACGCAAAGCTTGAGGCTATGAAGAAGAAGGAAGAAGAGGAAAAGAAGGCAGAAGAGCCTGTTGCTCCCGCAGAAACAGAGCTTTCCGTTCTCTGCGAGATCCGCGAGATGCTCAAGTCTCAGAACGAAAACAAATAAGCTAAAGAGGCTGTCCGGTCGGACAGCCTCTCAGCTTGTCGATAAACTTATCGACAAGCTGCCCGGACTGTCGAGAAGGATGCAGATTTCGTCCTTTTAAGCCCGTCGGCGTACAAAGGTACGACAGGGCTTGAAAGGACGAAAAGCTTGAAAGCCCCTGTTTTCAGGGGCTTTCTTTTGTATGACTTCGATTTTTAGTTGAATTACCTTTTACGGTTAATGCTAAAACTTGGCTGTCTTTGTTTTGACACTTTTGCGCTCTGCGCCTTTTTCGACAGTCTGAGAGGCTGTCCGATCGGACAGCCTCTTTGACTTAGATGTGAATATGGTACAATGAGGAGTAGCGCTGATTCTTAAAGAGCCGCCAACTCTTCCTTTGCCTTTTCAAGTGCCTCTGCAACAACGTGGTGCATATCGAGATAGCGGTAAGTACCAAGCCTGCCGCCGAAGATAACATTTTCCTCCTTGTCGGCCAGATCCTTGTATTTTGCATACAGCTCATTATTCTTTTCATTGTTCACAGGATAGTAGGGCTCACTGCCCTCTGTCCATGCAGCAGGGTATTCTCTGGAGATGACGGTCTTTTCCTGCTTTCCGAACTCAAAATGCTTGTGCTCGATTATTCTGGTATAGGGAACCTCATATTCCGTATAGTTTACTACCGCATTGCCTTGATAGTTAGCTGTATCAAGGACCTCTGTCTCAAAACGTACAGTTCTGTATTCAAGCTCGCCGTAGCAGTAGTCGAAATACTTATCAACGGTGCCTGTGTAGAGTACCTTTTTCGCAATGGCTGTGAGCTCCTCGCGGTTTTCGAAAAAGTCGCAACCGAGGCGCACGTCGATACCCTCAAGCATATTTTCGATCATCTTCGTGTAACCGCCCTCGGCGATACCCTGATAGCGGTCATTGAAGTAGTTGTTATCGTAGGTAAATCTAACGGGCAGGCGCTTGATGATGAATGAGGGGAGCTCTGTGGCTCTTCTGCCCCATTGCTTCTCGGTATAGCCCTTTACCAGCTTTTCATAAATGTCGCGACCCACAAGGCTGATTGCCTGCTCCTCAAGATTCTTAGGCTCGGTGATACCTGCCTCCTTTTTCTGCTCCTCGATCTTCGCCTTTGCTTCGTCGGGAGTCTTGATATTCCAGAGACGGGAGAAGGTGTTCATATTGAAGGGCAGATTGTACACCTCATCCTTGTAAAAGGCAACGGGACTGTTTGTATATCGGTTAAAGGTAATGAAGCTGTTAACGTAGTCCCACACCTCCTTGTTATCTGTGTGGAAAATGTGGGCACCGTAAACGTGCACGTTGATGCCCTCGACTTCTTTAGTGTAGATATTACCGCCTACGTGGTCGCGGCGGTCGATAACAAGGCATTTTTTGCCTGCGTCGGTCATTTGGCGAGCAAAGGTGGCACCGTAAAGTCCGGCGCCGACAATAAGATAATCGTACATATCAGTTGTTGTCCTTTCCGTGAAAATCAGGTGTATAATCTGCTTTTGCGCTTTGTCTGTCCTGACCGAAGCCTGAAAAGCCCAGCTCAAGGGCGCAATCGCGGACGTAGTTATATTCAAAGGAGGTGACCCTGCGGGAAAGCTCCTTTATATCCTTTGCAAAATCGGGTGTGAACTGGCTCATAAGGCTGAGGATCACGTTTTCGCATCCTACAGTATCCGCAAGTAGGCGAAGAGCTTTTTCCGAATCCCTTCTGCATCCGGGCAGCACGAGATGTCGGACTATAACACCCTTTTTCATCATATTATCCGAAAAAAACCGGGGTGATCCCGTGACGTTTACCATTTCCTTGATGGCGGTGACGGCAACGTGGGGATAATCGGGGGCTTTTGAGTATTTGCTTGCAGTTTCCGCGGTACCGTATTTCATATCTGTGAGGAAAATATCGGCGTAGCCTGAAAGACCTCTCACGGTCTCTGCTTTTTCGTATCCTGAGGTGTTGAAAACTATGGGGATACGGGGACGGTAGATATCCAGGGCTTCTTTTATACCGTTGGTGAAATGGGTGGGAGTGACAAGGTTTATGTTGTATGCACCTTGCTCTTCAAGCTCCCGCATTGCATTTGCGAGGTCGGTGGGGGAATAGAGCTTTCCGACACCGCCGCCACTGATATCCTTGTTTTGACAGTAAACGCAGTGAAGAGGACAGCCTGAGAAAAAAACGGCTCCGCTTCCTCTTTTAGGGTCTGTTCCGCTGATGCAGGGCTCCTCGAAGCGGTGAAGCATTATTTTTGCGATCCTCATATCGTTGCTCTCACCGCACAGCCCGAGCTTTTTTGTTCGGTCGATGCGGCATTCTCTCGGGCAGAGAGAACAGCTTTTCATTTCAATATTTGCCATATTATTAAGAAACTGTCGCATTTCGAGAGCCTTTTGCAGTAGTAAATGCGACAGTTTTTATTATTTTACTTTACGGCCTCGTTATAGAGCTTATCAAGGTCTGCGGACTTGATAACGTATTCCACGCTGATGAGAGAGCCGGAAACAATGAAAGTTCCCTCCTCTGTACGGGTGAAGGAGAATACGTTTTTGCCATCGTCATACTGAAGAACGATAACGTCGCCTGTTTTCTTTTCCTTTGTTACCTCGCCGACAAGCTCAGCCTTGTTGTAAGCCTTTGCAAAATCTGCAGCATTGCCTGTAGCCTCAGGGTCGGCAACGAAGGAGACCTTTGCGGCCTTTGATTCATCAGCCTTAACAAACTTCACCTCAGGGTGAACGGCATCGTTATAAAGCTTTTCAAGCTCGGGAGCCTTTATGGTGTAGTCCTCCGTAACGAGAGCGCCTGTAACACCGAATTTGCCGTCACCGAGATAGAAGAGCGTGAAGGCTTCGCCTGTGTTGTATATGGCAACGATGACCTCGTTGGTCTTGTCAGCCTCCTCGTCGAAGGTGCCGATAACTTCGGCCTTATTGTATACCTCGGCAAATGCCAGCTTATCAAGAGCAGAGTCCTTTTTGATAGTGCAGTGGACGTCTGTGAGCTTGCCGTTTGTTATTTTAACAAATTCGGGCTTTTTCGCGCAAGAGAAAAGGGTGAGTGCCATTGCTATGAGAAGAATGGCGGATACTATCTTTTTCATTTTTATACCTCATATGAATTGATAGAAAGATTATACCAAATTCTGATGCCAAAGTCAAGATTTCAGCTTATCTTTAAGGTATTGTCCCGTATAAGAGCCCTCGCAAAGAGCTACTTTTTCGGGGGTGCCGCAGGAAACGACTCTGCCGCCTCGGTCTCCTCCCTCGGGACCAAGGTCTATGATATAGTCTGCGGTCTTTATAATATCCAGATTGTGCTCGATAACGAGAACTGTGTTTCCTGCATCGCAAAGGCGCTGCAGCACGTCGATTAGCTTTTCCACGTCTGCGGTGTGGAGACCTGTTGTGGGCTCGTCAAGAACGTAGATGGTCCTTCCTGTGCTTCGCTTGGCAAGCTCGGTGGCCAGCTTCACTCGCTGAGCCTCGCCCCCCGAAAGGGTGGTGGATGACTGACCTATTTTGATATACCCGAGGCCTACGTCGTAAAGGGTGCGAAGCTTGTTTGCTATCCTCGGAATATCTCCGAAGAAGGCAACTCCCTCCTCAACTGTCATTTCAAGAACGTCGGCAATGCTCTTTTCCTTGTATTTTACCTCAAGGGTCTCCCGGTTGTAGCGTTTTCCGCGGCAAACGTCGCAGGTAACGTAAACGTCGGGCAAAAAGTGCATTTCTATCTTTTTAACGCCGTCGCCCTCGCAGGCCTCGCACCGTCCGCCGCGGATGTTGAAGGAGAAGCGTCCTGCGGTGTAGCCGCGAAGATTAGCGGCAGGAGTTTTTGCAAAAAGATCTCGTATATCGGAGAACAGACCCGTATATGTTGCCGGGTTTGAACGGGGAGTGCGGCCGATGGGGCTTTGGTCTATGTCGATGATCTTATCAAGTGCGTCGTATCCAATTACCTTTTTGTGCTTTCCGGGTAGTGCTACGGCACGGTTGAGCTTGGAGAGGAGCTCATTTCTGATAATTCCGTTAACGAGGGAGGATTTTCCGCTTCCCGAAACGCCTGTAACACAGGTGAAGGTGCCGAGAGGAATAGAAACGTCAATGCATTTCAGGTTGTTATGCTCGGCTCCCGTGACGGTGAGAAAGCTACCGTTGCCGACTCGTCGCTCTTTGGGTACCTTTATCTGTCTTTTTCCGGAAAGGAAAAGGCCGGTGAGGCTTTCATCACATTTTTTGACCTCTTCGGGAGTGCCGGCGCACATGATCTGTCCACCGTGGATGCCCGCGCCGGGACCCACGTCGATGATATAGTCAGACTCTTCCATAGTCTCCTCGTCGTGCTCCACCACAATGACGCTGTTTCCCAGGTCACGAAGCTTTTTCAGAGTTGCGATAAGCTTCGAGTTGTCTCTCTGGTGAAGTCCGATGGAGGGCTCGTCCAGAATATAGAGAACTCCCGCAAGTGAGGAGCCGATCTGAGTTGCAAGGCGGATTCGCTGAGCCTCGCCGCCTGAAAGAGTACCGCTTTTTCTTGAGAGGGTAAGATAATCCAGACCAACTGCGCAGAGAAAGCCGAGTCGGGCTTTCAGCTCCTTGATGATCTCTTTAGCTATCTGCATTTCAGTTTCGGTGAAGGAGAGAGCATTTGTAAAATCAAGGCTCTTCTGCACTGAAAGGCGGCAGAATTCGTCGATATTGAGTCCGCCCACCGTTACTGCCAAAGCAGTGGGGTTAAGGCGAGAGCCTGAGCACTCAGGGCAATCCATCTCCTCCATAAACTGGGCATAATATTCCGCTTCTTCTCCGTTCATTGCTGCGCGGGAGGCGACGATGTTGACAACGCCGTCAAAGGTAACTGTCTGTCTGTTTTGTCGCTGGCCGAAATAGCGGATAATGTCATAAGTTTCGGCTCCCGTGCCGTAGAGAAGGGCATTCAGGGCGTTCTTTGAGAAGGACTCAATGGGTTGATCCATGGTAAAGCCGTGACGCCGTCCTACCTCCGCAATAAGAGGGCCTGACCACGTGTCCGGGCCGAGGGATTTGAAGCCGTTTACGGCGATGGCGGATTCAAGCAGGGAGAGGCTCTTGTCAGGAATCATCTTGTCAACGCAAAGGCTGCGCTGAACTCCGAGGCCTGCACACTTGGGGCAGGCGCCGAAGGGATTGTTGAATGAAAACATTCTCGGCTCAAGCTCGCCGAGAGAAATGCCGTGATCCTCGCAGGCATAGCTTGTGGAAAAGGAAAGCTCCTCTCCTTCCTTGCCGTCGCGGGGGACTGTGACGATAAGAAGAGAGCCTCCCGACTCGCGGAGCGAGGTTTCAACGCTGTCAGTAAGACGGCTGCGGATATCACCTCTCATCACAAGGCGGTCAACCATTATCTCAATAGTGTGCTTTTGATTCTTTTCGAGAGCGATCTCTTCGGAGAGGTCGTAGGTGATGCCGTCAACGCGGACTCTGGCAAAGCCGGATTTTTTTGCATCCTCAAACACCTTCTCATGGCGTCCCTTCTTGCCCTTTACCACAGGGGCGAGAACGTAGAAACGCTCGCCCTCAGGGAGCTCCATAATTCGGTCAAGTATCTGGTCTGTGGTCTGCTGCTTGATCTCCTTGCCGCAAACAGGGCAGTGAGGTATACCGAGACGGGCATAAAGCAGACGGAGATAGTCGTATATCTCCGTTACCGTGCCAACGGTGGAGCGGGGATTCTTAGAGGTGGTCTTCTGGTCGATGGATATGGCGGGAGAGAGACCCTCGATGGAGTCTACGTCGGGCTTATCCATCTGTCCAAGAAACATTCGGGCATAGGAGGAAAGGCTCTCAACGAAGCGGCGGTGACCCTCGGCGTAGAGAGTGTCAAATGCCAGGGAGGATTTTCCGCTTCCTGAAAGGCCTGTCAGCACTACCAGCTTGTCCCTTGGGATGGTAACGTCTATATTTTTAAGGTTATTAACGCGTGCGCCGCGAATTTTGATATCTTTAGCCATAAAACCTCTTTTGTAAACATTTGTTTATTCAATAATACTATAAATAGCTTAAAAAGTCAAGGAATCAAATGTAAATTTCCGCTCTATGTCAGGAGATAAGTCCTTCTTTTCTTAAGCCTTTCAAGGCTTTTTATTGACTTTGGCGTGGTTTTGGGATATAATATAATGAATATATATTTTTGGAGGTGAGAGCTTTGAAGAGAATAGCAGTTCTGTTTTTGACGGTAGTTATCCTTTTTTCCGCTCTGTCCTCCTGCGGCATAGCAAGGGGAGAGTATTTTGTTCGTACCAGAAGAGACGGTATGGGCAGACTTTGTATTTCTCTTGCAAGGGTAGATAAGGATGGCAAGCATCTCTCCGATGAAAAGCTCCACACCATTTATGAGGACGCGTGCAGAATATTTTCAGATACTTATAACGACCTTTCTGACGTTCCCGAAAGCGGACTTTATCTTTTCAATGTTGAGTTTGATACTGTTCTCGACATCCCCAAGGGGATAGGCGATGCGGCAGGCTATGCCATCAACCTTTCGCAAATGACTGAGGGACTCTACGAGCCGTGTGCAGGCACGGTTTCGGCTCTTATAAAGAAGGATCCCACACCATCGAAAAAAGCGTTGGAGGATGCCCTTTCCCACGTGGGTACCGAACATTTTTCCATCGATGGTGATGTACTTAAAAAGTCAGACCCAAAGGCAAAGCTTGATCTCGGGCCACTTCGTGATGCGTATGCTCTCAAGGCGGCTGTTGAGCATCTGACAAACAGCCGATGCGCCTACGGCACCGTTACCTTTAACGGTACGGCAGGTGTTTTCGGTAAAAAGGCAGACGAATCACCATTTGAGGTAAAGCTTTCCAGCGGTCATCCCGGTGTTTTCAATATTACCGAGGGATACGTCAGCCTAGTTTCTGAGCATTTTGGCACTGCATTTGATTTTTCTGACGGTGTTACAGATCCTGCGCTTGAATGCGCCGCAGTATATTCCCTTGATCCGAGAGTGTCTTGCGCTATGGCTGCAGTTGCCTACGTTAACGGAAGCGACAGCCTGATGGAGGTATACAGAAAGGGAGAGCTTTCCTTTGAGGCGGCCTTGACAGAGAAGGGTGGCGGCCTTACCCTTACGAAATATGCCGATAAAAACGGGCTTTTTGTTCCCGAGATAAATGAGGCTGAGACTCAAGAATCAGAAGAAGTGTCAAAATGAGAGAAAAAAAGAAGGGCGGAGCAGGATTTTGGGTGCTGATAGCATCAGTTGCCGCATTGATGGTCATTTCTACCGCCGTGATATACTATTACATAAACAAGTACGGTCTTTCCCGTGTTACGGATGCCCTTCGCGATCTTGTCGATTCACTTGGAGCGCTTGGGGTGGTATTTATGCTCCTTGTTCAGACCTTGCAGGTTGTTCTTGCCTTTATTCCCGGCGAGCCTATTGAGATCTGTGCAGGCGCACTTTACGGCACCGTTGGAGGTGCACTTCTCTGCCTTGGGGGCATTGCTTTGGGCACACTTATCATCTTTCTTCTCGTTAAGGTGGTGGGAAAGCGCCTTGTTCTGCGTGTCATCGGCAGTGAAAAGTACTCAAGATTAAGATTTTTGAAAAATCCTAAGGAAAGAGATATATTTATCTTTTTACTGATGTTTATTCCCGGTACACCGAAGGACGTGCTGACATATTTTTCCCCTCTTGCGGGGATAAATATGTGGCGGTTTATAATAATTTCCGCCATTGCCCGTATACCCTCCGTAATATCCTCCACCTATGTGGGAGATACTCTTGCAGAGGGAAAGATTCTTCACTCTGCCATGGTATTCTTGGTGGTGGGAGCCGTCAGTATTTCGGGCATTCTGATATATAATAAGATCATCGAAGCAAAAAACAAGGAAAGCAGTAGAAAAAGCAATGGTCAATGAAACAAGAAGAATATCCCCGCAGGAGGTAGCTTCTCAGCTTGACGCCTGTAAGGCTGTGAAAGAAAGCCTTTCAAGGCTTTTCAAAGATGAGACCCCCACATATTATATAGAGACCTTCGGCTGTCAGCAAAACGAGGCAGACAGCCAGCGGCTTGCAGGTATCTGTCGCCTTTGCGGATATACGGAGTGCAATGATATAAACGATGCAAAGCTCATCCTTTTCAACACCTGTGCCATCCGTGAGCACGCAGAGAAAAAGGCACTTTCCATTATCGGAGAAACAAAGCATATCCGCCAAAAGGATTCCCGTGTTATCATCGGTGTGGGCGGATGTATGGTCTCTCAGAAGGCGAGAGCGGACAAGCTGAAGGCATCAAACCCTTACGTTAGCTTCACCTTTGATACAGGCGCCATCCATCAGGTGCCCTCTCTTATTTTAGGTGCAGTCAAGGGCGAAAAGAGGAAATTCATCATAAGCGATAACTTTGGCATTGCCGAGGGCATCCCCTTTTATAATCCCACTCCCTATAAGGCGTGGCTCTCCATTATGTACGGCTGCAACAATTTCTGCTCTTACTGCATAGTGCCTTACGTAAGGGGCAGGGAGAGAAGCCGCACTCCCGAGGATATTATTGCCGAGGCGAGACAGCTTGTTGAGAACGGGGCAAAGGATATAACCCTTCTCGGTCAGAACGTAAACTCCTACGGCAAGGATCTTGGCGGTATGGGGATCGCAGAGCTGATGCGTGAGATATGTAAGATTGATGGCGATTTCCGCCTCCGCTTTATGACAAGCCACCCGAAGGATGCATCAGACGAGCTTATTGCCGTTATGGCTGAGGAGGAGAAGATAGTAAAGCACTTCCACCTTCCCGTTCAATCAGGCTCCGACAGGATATTGAAGGCTATGAACCGCCATTATGACAGAGAGAAATACCTCACCATAATGGAAAAGATAAAGAAAGCGATGCCCGATTGCAGCATTACAAGCGATATTATCGTGGCATTTCCCGGCGAGACCGAGGAGGATTTCTGTGATACTCTCTCACTTTTGGAGGAGGTTCGCTACGACATGATATTCTCCTTTATCTATTCTCCGAGAAACGGTACTCCTGCCGCCGCAATGGAGGGGCAGATAGACCGTGCTGTGGCCAATGACCGTTACGCTCGCCTCCTTGCTCTTCAGGATAAGGTGACAGATGAGCGAAATGCTCGCTTTGTGGGACGTACCATGAAGGTGCTGTGCGAGGAGGTATCCAAAACGGATAGCAGTATGATGGCAGGAAGAGG
>JAFXFQ010000041.1 GCA_017520365.1 Clostridia bacterium | reverse complement strand
GCGAAAAGACCGTTATCGATCCTCAGGAACAGACCATGTTTATCAGCCACGGCGACTGCGAGGAGGATGCACTTGAGCTTGCCCGCCTGGCAAAAGAAAAGTTCAATCCCAAGGATATCAAGATCGGCTACGTAGGTCCCGTTATCGGCGCACACTCCGGCCCCGGCACACTTGCATTCTTCTTCCTCGGCACAGAACGCTGACATCATAATATATAAAGGAATTCAACAATGAAAATTGTAGGTTCAATCTACCGTGATATGGTAGTTTCGGCAGCTTGCTGTCTTGATAACAATAAGGAAACAGTTAATAATCTCAACGTATTCCCCGTTCCCGACGGTGATACAGGTATCAACATGAGCCTTACCATCAGCGGTGTTCGCAGCGCTGACTACGTTGCCTTTGAAGGAACACTGGGTGAGGCGGCTCAAAAGGCTGCAAACCTTATGCTCAGAGGCGCCCGCGGTAACTCCGGCGTTATCCTTTCCCTTTTCTTCCGCGGTATTGCAAAAGCGTGGAAGGATATGGAAAGCGCAGACTGTGAGGAGGTCATCGCAGGTTTCAAGCGAGGCGTTGCCGAGGCTTATAAGGCAGTTATGAACCCTATGGAGGGTACTATCCTCACAGTAATGAGAGTTATGACAGAAACTGCCGAGGAGGCCTTCAGCAACGGCGTTATCACAGAGGTCTCTGCTCTCCTTCCCTTTATGTATAAGGCGGCAGACGAAACTCTCCAGAGAACTCCCGATATGCTCCCTGTTCTCAAGCAGGCAGGAGTAGTCGACTCAGGCGGAGCGGGCTTCCTCTGCGTCATGGAGGGCATGGTCAAGGCCCTTGAGGGTAACCCCGTCAAGGCTCAGGAGGTAAAGCCGGCAATTGCTCCCGCTGCTGACTTCTCCAGCTTCTCCACAGAGGATATCAAGTACGCTTACTGCACCGAGTGCATCGTTACAAAGAGCGATAAGTATAAGGGCGAGGACACAGCCGATGCTCTCCACCAGTTCATTATGAAGCTGGGCGACAGCGTTGTTTTCGTAGATGACAGCGAGATCATCAAGCTCCACGTTCACACAAACAAGCCCGGCAAGGTGCTCACAGAGGCTCTCAGATACGGTTCTCTCTATACTGTTAAGATCGAGAACATGAAGCACCAGCACTCCAATCTTTCAAATGAAGCGGTAGCCGCAGAGGCTCCTGAGGAAATCGCAGAGGAGCCTGTATCCACAGGCCCCGTGCCCATTGAAAAGAAGTACGGATTTGTTACTGTATGTATGGGCGACGGTATCCGCGATCTCTTCACAGACCTTGCTGCTGACAGCATCGTATCCGGCGGCCAGACAATGAACCCCTCAACAGAGGATCTTGTAACAGCCATCGAGAACACTCCCGCCGAGATCGTGTTCGTTCTTCCCAATAACAAAAACATCTATATGGTAAGTGAGCAGGCTGCACGTATCGTTGACTCCAGAAAGGTAGTAGTAATCGAGACCGTGTCCGTTCCCGAGGGTATGGCGGCAATGCTTGCATTTGATGAGAGCGCAACAGAAGAGGAAAACGTTGAGGCAATGAAGGAAGCCGTTGCAAACGTCACCACTCTTTCCTCCACGTACGCCGTAAGAGACACCGAGATAGGTGAGACCGCCATCAAAGCAGGTGAAACACTTGGCCTCTACAACGGTAAGATCGTCAGCACCTCCGATGACAGAGTTGCCTGCCTTGAGAATCTCTTCGAAAAGGTAGACGGCGCATCCATCATCACCATTCTCTATGGTGAAGGCGCAGGTGAGGAGGAAGCAAACCACGTAGCAGAGCTTATGCAGGAAAAGTTCCCCGGAGTTGACGTTATGGTCATCAACGGAGGTCAGCCCGTATACAGCTACATCATTTCCATCGAGTAATATTATTAAAGGATCTGTCACCGCAGGCGGCAGGTCCTTTTTCTATTGATTTAATGAATATTTTGTGGTAATATCTGTTTATAACATAGCGAGGAAACAAATATGAGCCGATATACAAAAAAAGAAACAAAATACACAGCCCCCGAACGGGAGGAATCACCTCCGGAAGCGCCACAGCGAAAGAAGCGCCCCCTTCTTATGATATTCACGCTGCTGTGTCTCTGTATCACCGCCTTTCTCGTATATCTGGTGACGAATATGGAAAAAGCCCCCACGGGAGAGTCCGTATTTCTGCACACCGATGAAAACGGGATGACAACGGAGATACATATACTTTACGCAGAGGATACAGTATATAAAATGGAATATATCTACGGCATCCCCGTCCCCGAGGGTGCCTCGGACGAGGATATCGACAATTATATAAACGACAGAAGGAAAGAACGCACCGGCTATTCATCTCTTCCCTTTTGTACCGTTGAGCACAAATACGAGGGAGGAAGAATACTTGAGCGTGTGGTCCTCAACAATATAAATCAAGAAGAAAATTATAAAAGCCTTGTGAGGGCCGGCATTATCAGACACGATAAAGAAAGATCAAGCACCGTCTCCTTCACAAGCACCAAGGAAACCCTTCTCAGCGAGGGCTATAAGCTCACCTATTGC
>JAFXFQ010000040.1 GCA_017520365.1 Clostridia bacterium | reverse complement strand
CTTGACTATCTGAGGATCCAGGGGAGCTCCGCCTGCTACGATGCTCTTGAGGTTTCCGCCGAACACGCTTGTGATGTCGGAGAAGAGCTTGGGTCGGATGTCAACACCGGTCTTAAGAAGTGCGTCGCTGATCTTCATACCTGCGCGCACCTTTTTCTCCATACCCTTCTTCTTGATCTCAGACCAGATCTTTTTGTGAATGGTCTCAAGGAAGAGGGGAACGAGAACAACTGCTGTGGGCTTATATTCCTTGAAATAGCGGGTAGCATATCTCACACCCTCGCAGATAACTATGGTTGCACCGAGGTTTGAACCGGAGATCTGAATGGTGGAGAGCTCATATGTGTGGTGGATGGGAAGAACTGAAACGAATACGTCGTTACAGTCATACTGCATAGAGCGGCAGCAAGCGTTCGCGCAGCTTACGAAGTTTTTGTAGGACAGCATTACGCCCTTGCTGGTTCCGGTAGTACCGGAGGTGAAGAGAATAGCCGCAAGGCGGTCAAGGTCAGTTTCCTGTTCCTCGAATCTCGTATCACCGCTTTCCACAAGTGAAGCACCCTCGGAAATAGCCTGATCGAAGGGAAGGACCCTGCTGTCAACGTAGCCGGAGTGGCGAACAGGTATAAAATAATCAAGCTTTTCAAGCTTATTGGTAGTTCCCTCGACCTTTTCGTTGAGAGCCTCTGTATAAACGATTGCAGAGCACTCTGCAATGTTTATAAACTCAGCCATCTGATCGGCGTCGAGCTCGCGGTCAAGAGGAACAACAACGCCTCCTGCAATAATTGTAGCGTAGAATGCAGTCAGCCATGCGGGATGTGTGTCACCTATAATGGCAATGCGCTTGCCTGCAAGACCTTTTTCGTAGAGGAATGTGGAGAAAGATTTAACGTCAGCGCCGAATTCACCGTATGTCTTTTCGCACATCTCACCCTTGTCTTTATAGATATACAGTGCCTTTTCGCCGTATTTGCTGATGTTTTTTTCGATCATCTGCTTGAAGCTGAGAACTTCTTCGGGTGCAGCAACCGGTTTCAAGTTATTGTATGTTTTCATATAAATCCGTTTCTCCGGCAGAAAATGCCTCTGTCAATAGCCGGAAATGACAGGGCTAATACAGATATAAATATATCTATTCTATATAATTATATCCCAATTACTTGAATCTGTCAAGAAAAAATTGGGTTAAAACTATTTTTACTTCTTGTTCAGATCACTTTTTATTTGGGTAGTAGATACCTCGGGAGTGCGCTCGAGATATACGACCTCGCAGTAATCTGAGAGAAAATCGAATTTGCCTTTCCAATCATCGCCCATAACGAAGGTGTCAACATGGTACTCCTTAACGTCGTTTACCTTCTGATCCCAGTCCTCTTCGGGGATAACAAGGTCAACGTAGCGCACAGCCTCAAGGAGCTGCTTTCTCTTCTCATAGTCAAAATAGCATTTCTTCTGCTTTTTGTTCCAGTTGAACTCGTCTGTTGAGAGAGCAACGATGAGATAGTCGCCATGCTGCTTTGCACGTCTGAGCAGATTGATGTGACCGTAGTGCAAAAGGTCGAAGGTGCCGTATGTTATTACTCTTTTCATAACGATCTCCTGATAATTTGCAAAATATTACAAAATAACTATACCATTTTTGGCACAAAATGTCAATAGATGGATGATTTGTTACAAGCTTATGTTCAAATTTATTTTTTATTTACCGAATTGTAAAATAACATTGACATTTGGCGAAAATACTGTATAATGTTCTTGTTATAAACACATATAATAAAACTCAATATGCACGATTTTTGCATCTGTGCTGACAACATCGTCGAGAGCAAAGTATCGACGGTGCTCCTCAAACATCCGTGATCAATATGCCGTCAGGCATCAACGCGCAAAAGCGTGTTCGGATGTTCACATGCGTCAGTTCCGAACAGGAACCGTTGGTGATCTTCACCTTGAGAAACCGTATGCTGCAGCTACTGATAACGGTAGTTTGTAACACACTCTTTGCGGGGGCTGCGGTTAGGCGTTTGTGAGTTCGCGCAGAGCTGTAATACGGCTTTCGCGGTCTTGGCCGCAAAGGGGGATGCAAAATGAAAGATACTAATAAGCTCATAGAGCTCAAAGGTATTTCCGTCTCTTTCGATGGGGAAAAAATTCTTGACGAACTCGACCTTTCCATAGGTAACGGTGAGTTTGTAACATTGCTTGGCGCGTCAGGTTGCGGTAAAACGACCACGCTCCGAATAATTGCCGGTTTCCTTGAACCGGACGAGGGGGAAGTGTACTTTGATTCACAGTTAATCAATGGTGTTCCGCCTCACAAGCGTAGGGTGAACACCATTTTTCAGCGTTATGCACTGTTTCCTCATTACAATGTTTTTGACAACATTGCATACGGACTTAAGGTGCGTCACGTTCCTAAGGACGAGATCAAGGAGCGTGTTAATGAAATGCTCAGACTCGTTAACCTTGAGGGCTTCGGACATCGCCGCATAACAAAGCTTTCCGGCGGACAGCAGCAGAGAGTTGCCATTGCACGCGCTCTTATCAACCATCCTCACGTTCTTCTTCTCGATGAGCCTTTGGCAGCTCTTGACCTGAAGCTTCGTAAGGATATGCAAAAAGAGCTTAAAAATATCCAGAAGGCTCTCGGAATCACCTTTATATTCGTAACCCACGACCAAGAAGAGGCACTTTCCATGTAAGATACAGTGGTGGTTATGGATGGTGGTAAGATCCAACAGATCGGTTCGCCTACCGATATTTATAACGAGCCCGTCAATGCCTTCGTTGCCGACTTTATCGGTGAATCAAATATTATCGACGGTATCATGCTGTCAAACTATAAGGCACGTTTTGCAGGTCATACATTTGACTGCCTTGACTCAGGCTTTGAGAAGAACGAGCCCGTTGATATCGTTATCCGTCCTGAGGATGTGGATATCGTACCCGTTGACAAGGGTATGCTGACCGGTATCGTGACAAGCGTCACCTTCCTTGGCGTTCATTACGAGATCATTGTGGATATCTGCGGATTTAAGTGGATGATCCAGACAACTGATTATTGCGGTGAGGGCGAGACCGTAGGTCTCTCTATCGATCCCGATGCCATACACGTTATGAGAAAGTCTGAGTATTCAGGCAAATTCGGAGACTACAGCTCTTTCTCTGATGAAATGGACGTTATCGGAGAAGTTATAGAGGACGGTGAGGATGACTGATGAGCAAAAACACTATGCGTAAATCAGTATCCCATACAGGTCATAATTCAAAGTGGGGTGCAACTCTGCTTAATGTGCCGTATATGCTTTGGGCGGCCATATTCATTATAATTCCAATGTTTATAGTTGGTTATTACGCTTTTACAGATGAAAACGGCGCTTTTACATTGGAAAATTTCAAGCACATTGACGTTTATCAGTACAGCATATATTATTCCTTCCTTTATGCATTCATAGCAACGGTTATAATACTTCTTGTGGCATATCCTTTTGCTTATTTTGTATCAAGATGCAGCGACGGAACACAGAAGGTCATAATGATGCTTGTTATGCTACCGCTGTGGATGAATATGCTTATACTTACAAACTCTATATCCATACTTATAGAGAACAACGGTGTGATCAATAACATCCTTACTTCGCTCGGCTTTGGAAGGATCCAGATGTGGGGAACTCCCGGGGCAGTTATTTTCGGTCTTGTTTATAACTATTTTCCCTATATGGTGTTGCCTCTCGTTTCCGTTCTTTCAAAGATTGATCCTGCAGTACTGGAGGCTTCCTCTGACCTTGGGTCCAACGGCGT
>JAFXFQ010000039.1 GCA_017520365.1 Clostridia bacterium | reverse complement strand
CGGCAAGCGTTGCGGCAACAGTTCTCACAACAGAGGCTCTCGTGGTCAACCAGCCCGAACCCGAACCTGCAGCTCCCGCAGGCGGCATGGGCGGTATGGGCGGCATGTATTAATTTAAAAAGCCCAAGAAGTTAAATATCAGAAAGAACGGCTCCGAAAAACATCGGAGCCGTTCTTTAGTGTCGGCAGAGCTTTTTGTATGAATAAACGTTTTTAACTTTCATTTTGATGCAGACTTGAAATGAAGGGGAGACGGTGATACAATGTAGATATATGATATATGATAGCGAAGTGAGAAAGGAGGTTGAAAATGGGAATTGATCTTTACTCTACCGTAACGCTTCTCCGCGGCGTTGGTGCGGCAAAAGCAAGGTCTCTTGCCGGTGTGGGAATATATACGATAAACGACCTTTTGCACCATTACCCCAGAGCTTATCAGAACAGGGGCGATATAACCACGGTTTCCGATGCGGCTTATACGATAAGATCAGAGGGTGAATGTCCTCCCTCCGCATTTATACTCACCGTCAGCGCTGAGCCGAAGGTCAGTATGATTCGCCGAGGTATGACGCTTATCAAATTAAAGGCTTTTGACGAAAGCGGAACTCTTGAAATCACTTATTTCAACCAGCCCTTTTTGAAGGACGTTTTCCATACTGGTGGGATGTTTCGCTTTTTCGGCCGGCCTGTTATTGAAAGAGGCAAGGTGTGCCTTTCCTCTCCCATATATGAGCCATACTCTCCCGATGTGCCCCTTCCCGCCATTGTTCCCGTGTATCCCCTTTCTCACGGATTAAGCCAGAAATTTATGCAGAGCCTTGTGAAGGAGGCTCTGCGTATCGCCGCCGTGCAGGTAAAAGACCATCTTCCGGCAAAGCTGCTTTCAAATAATGCTCTTTGCTCCCTTTCCTATGCTCTTCGCACCGTTCATATGCCGGAAAGCATCGCTGCTCTTGAGGCGGCAAGAAAGCGTCTGGCATTTGACGAGATATTTACCCTTTCTCTTGCAATGCAGTCCAAAAGGAGTGAGCGGAAAAAGGGCGGTGCGGCAGCTTTTGAGGACAGAGACATTACGCCCTTAACGTCACTTATGCCCTACGAGCTGACGGGAGCACAAAAGCGCAGTATTTCTGAGATATCCCGTGACGTGGGCTCGGATACTCCAATGAGCCGTATCCTTTGCGGAGACGTTGGAAGCGGTAAGACCGCAGTTGCCGCCGCAGCGGCATATATGGCGGCGAAAAACGGATACCAATGCGCTGTTATGGCCCCCACAGAAATACTTGCAAAGCAGCATTTTGCCTCTCTTTCACCTCTGTTTGAAAAGCTGGGCTTTGAGTGCGCCCTTCTTTGCGGGTCACTTACTGCGGCAAATAAAAGAAAGGTCCGTGAGAGCCTTGGAAGAATCGGCGGACCTATGATCGTTATCGGCACTCACGCACTTTTGTCCGAGGGCGTTGAGTTTTACCGCCTCGGCCTCGTTATCACCGATGAGCAGCATCGCTTCGGTGTAAATCAAAGGGCCGCACTGAAAAAGAAGGCCGAGGGCGTTCATTCTCTCGTTATGACCGCTACTCCCATTCCCCGAACACTCTCACTTGTAATTTACGGCGATCTTGACGTTTCAAGACTTGACGAAATGCCCCCCGGAAGGAAAAAGGTGGGTACCTTCAGGGTGGACGAAAGCTATCGAGACCGCCTTTGCGGCTTTATCCGAAAGCAGAGAGACGAGGGAGGGCGTACCTACGTGGTGTGTCCTGCTATTGAAGAGTCCCGTAAGGATCCTGACAGCGCTGAGGAGATGGCAAATCTTGTTTTCTTCGGTGAGGATAATAAAAAAGAGCCTCCCCTGAAGGCTGCATTGACCCACGCCCGGGAACTGCAGGAAAGACTTCCTGACGTTCCCGTGGGATACGTTCACGGAAGAATGAAGGCCGCAGAAAAGGATGCGGTGATGGAAGCCTTTGCAAGGGGCGACATATCCGTTCTTGTTTCCACCACGGTCATCGAGGTGGGTGTAAACGTGCCGGAGGCCACTTTGATGGTGGTGGAGAACGCAGAGCGCTTCGGACTTTCGCAGCTTCATCAGCTGAGGGGCAGAGTAGGCAGAGGGCAGGCAAAATCCTATTGCATTCTTGTTTCCGATTCGAAAAGTAAGACCTCGGCAGAGCGCCTTGATATAATGTGCCGTACGAACGACGGCTTCAAGGTGGCAGAGGCAGACCTGAAAATGAGAGGTCCCGGTGATTTTTTTGCCCGCGACGGAGAATTCCGGCAGAGCGGAAACGTGGATATGCCGTTTTCATCCGGTATGACAGACGAGTCTGTTATGGAGCGAGCGGTTTTGGCCGCTACAGCCGTGCTTGAGGACGACCCGGGGCTTTCAAAAAATGAAAATGCTGCCCTCCGTGCAATCGTTTTGCGAATGCACGAGGACAGCGAGGATACTATCAGTTGATTCCCCGAAGCTGAGTTTCGGGAACGTAGGGAAGAATTGCTCTTCTCATTTCCTCCATTTCCTCCTTGGTGTAACCGCTGATACCGTCGCCGATAAGGTCGCCGGAATCAACGAAGCCCTGGAGGAAATATTTTTTTGCTCCCTTTATGAGCTTTCCGATGCCCTCCATATCGGAGAGGGTGACTGCACCTGTTGCAACCGTGGTGCGGAACTCATAGTCCGTGCTGCCGTCAATGATCATGGTAACGCTCTCGCGTATCTTTTCCATATCCACCTTGCAGCCTGCGGCTTTGCTGTAGCCCTCGGGGGAGGATTTAATATCCATTGCAACATAATCCAGAAGTCCCTCGTTAAGAAGGTCTCTGAGCACGTCGGGACGAGCGCCGTTTGTGTCAAGCTTTACGGCAAAGCCCATATCCTTTATTTTTTTTATAAAATCGCGAAGGCCCTTTTGGAGGGTAGGCTCGCCGCCGGTTATGCAAACGCCGTCAAGTATTCCTTCTCTTTTGTTAAGGAATGAGAAAAATTCATCCTCGCTGATGCTTTCGCCCTCTCCTCGCACCAACGTTGCATTGTGGCAGAAGGGGCAGCGGAAGTTGCATCCGCAAAAGAAAACGGTGCAGGCGCACCTGCCGGGAAAATCCAGAAGTGTAAGCTTTAATAGTCCGTTTACAGTCATATATTTGCATTCTTTCTTTTATAATATTTTATTAAAGGGCTGTTGCATTCGATGCAGCAGCCCTTTTTGTCAGTTTTCCTTTTCCTCGTAGAAGGTGATTCCCAAATATTCTGCGGGACGACCGCTGTCCGACCAGATACCGTATGAGCATACGGGAATATCGTAAATGGTCATACCGATGTGAACACCGTCCATATAGGTGAAGCTGAGGGAGCTTTCGCCCTCGGCAACTATCTTGCCGATTGCCTGTCCCTTTTCTACCTCGTCACCAACGGCACAGCTGATGCTGCCAAGGTGAGCGTACCAGGACTTGAGTCCATAGCCGTGGTCGATTACTACAGTATAGCCACAGTAGTCAAGTCTGCCGGCATAAATGACCTTACCTGCGAAGTTTGCACCTACGTCAGCACCCTTCTTGCCCTGATAGTCAACGCCGAAGTTTCTGAAGCTGATGTTAGTGTCTTTGACCTTTATTGTGTGGCCGTAGCCTGTTTTGTAATTGAGAGAAGAACCGTCATTGAACCACTCGGTTCCGTAATAAGTCGTTTCTCCGTTGGACCAGTATCTCTTGGAGGTGCTTTCCTGCTTTGCAACCTCTCTGAGAGCTTCCTCCGCCTTCAGGCGGGCGTCGTCGGTGCCTGCACTTGCGATAATGTTGGCATCGATCTCAACCTCGATCTCGTCAAAGGCGTGATAGCTGAAGTATGCTCCGCGCTCCTTGACCGTAACGTTTATGTTTTCGGTGCTGCCGCCGTAGGTAAAGGTGAGAGTATATTCACCTGCGGGGAGATTGTGGCTGAAGGGAATAAGCGCAATTGCACTGCCTGTTTCAGCATCGCTGAAGAATTTGGGAGTATAATTGATATCGGGGGTGGACTGGAAGGTGATCTGGGAGGGATCGTTTACGTTAAGACCTGTAACGGTGATAAACTCACCTACCTGGATCTCGCAAACGCCAACGCCGTATTCGTTGTTTCTTGTGATATTTGCGTGGAACTTGGCGGGTGTGCCGAACACAGCGTCAAACTTGTAGGTCTGCTCGCCGTAGTACGTTCTGTTCTCGTCTTCATACCACTTTGCAACTGCGGTGATGCTGGTATCAAGATTCTCTGTTATGTTGAGGGACGTAAGATCGTGGACCACGTCGCCGGTCTTTTTGTTGGTGATGGTGTACTCAATAATGTCAGGCTCAAGAGAGAACGTCATGGGGAGACCGCCCTCGAGGGAGATGACCTCGGTCTCTTCCTTGATGATGGGGGAGAGGTCGCACTTCACGTAGTCATCTGCAATGTTCTTAAAGCTCCAGCTTGCCGCGTCGGGAGCAAGCTCCTTGCCGAAAAGAACAAGAGTGGGAGGTGTGCCGTTTTCATAGAGAGGAGCGGCATATTTGCAGTTGAGGAAGGTCTCAGCATCCGCCTCGGCTATCTTGTATGCCATTGCCTCTCCGCCGTCAAAGAAGAAGCAGGCATCAACGTTCTGGGTGTAGTAGAACTTGTAATTAAATTCGTTAACGGTGGTCTTAACAACGACCTGATAGTTTTCGCTCTGCTCAACGCTGTCGGGGATGCCGTTTTTGACCTCGGAGCCGTTGGAGATAGTATTGATGAAATAATCCATCATAGCGGTGTCCTTGGCGTTTTTGTCAAAAACGTAGGAGCTGCCGTCCGGGTAGATAAGCGTGACGGAAACGGTGTTGTAGCTTTCCGCCTTGCCTCCCTGCATCATGTTATAGTTGATAATAGCCACCACGGTGGGGGTGAGCATCAGAATGGCAATTATGATTGCCAGTATTTTACTTGTTTTCATATATCATTTTCCTCGCTGAACTAACATACATATAACTAATCACAAATATTATACTATCTTTTTTGCAATAGGTCAAGTACATTTTGCGGCAAAATGGAGCAGACAAAAAAAGACAAAATATAAATTTATTATTTACAAATTGAGAAAATTGTGTTAAAATCGCTGTGTATATTTTTTGAAGAGCGAAAGGAATGACCTATGGACACTCCCGAAACTAAAATGACGAAAAAGGAAAAGAAGGCCAAAAAGCGTAAAGATAAGCGCAAGGTGAGGACCGCAACCTCCATGCAGATAATCACTCCCTTCATCATGGTAAACCGAATCGGAGCCATGAACCTGATGACTGATAGATTTAACGTAACGAGCCTTGATAAATATTTGAAAAAGAAGCGTGCAGAGGGATTTACGAATATCAATGCAATGCACGTTATCATTGCGGCGTACATACGTATAGTATCACAGCGCCCCGCCCTCAACCGATTTATCCGCGGCCAGCGTATATGGACCCGCCGCAGCGTGGAGGTGTCTCTCACTATAAAAAAAGAGATGACCCTGGATTCGCCCGATACGGTCGTAAAGATCGTTTTTGAGCCTGATGCCACCGTTGATGACGTTTATAACAAGCTTAACGATGCCATTGTAAGCTATCGTGACGAGCCCGGCGGAGATTTTGACAAAACCGCAGGTATTCTCAGCCATACCCCCTCCCTGATACTCAAGTTTTTCATCTCCGTGCTCAGAACAATGGATTATTTCGGAATGCTGCCGAGATTTTTGGAAAATGTCAGTCCCTTCCATTGCTCCATGTTCATAACCTCAATGGGCTCTCTTGGTATCCCTCCCATATACCACCACCTCTATGATTTCGGTACCTGCCCCATATTTATTGCATTTGGCTCCAAAAAGAGAGAGTATAAGCTCAATCCCGACGGAAGCCAGTATAAAGAGCAGTATATCGATATCTCCTTCTCCTGCGACGAGCGTATTTGCGACGGATTTTACTATGCCTCTGCCCTCAAGCTTATGAAGCATCTTATCAGGAATCCCGAGGAGCTGGATAAGCCGCCCCTCAACGTTTTTGAGGATATTGACTGAGTCCTAAGCACAAGCGGTAGTGTAATGCTATGTAATCTACATATATTTTGTAGAAAATCTACTGTTTTTTGTAAAAATGTGTTGATTTAAACGGCTCTGTTTGTTATAATCAATTAAAGATTGTTGTGTTTGACAATCAGATCAAAAGTAAGCACCGAGCGTGCTAAATTATAAGGAGGAACATATGAATTGTCCCAATTGTAACCAGCCTGTTGCTGCGGGCGTAAGATTCTGCATGAACTGCGGTACTGACGTTACTGCCGCTGCTTCTGCACCTGCTGCAAATAAGGCACCTGCATTTGATTTTTCCAAGATCAAAAGCACTATTCAGAACATTCCCCGTAAGTATCTTGCTTTCGGCGGTATAGGAGTTGTTGCGATCATCGCAATAATCCTTGTGTTCGCACTTATCATCCCCGCACTCAGCGGCCCTGCAGCTTATGCGCTCTATATCAAGGATAAAGAGCTCAACATGGCAAAGCTCCCCGGCACAAAGTCCTGGCAGGTAACAGAAGACCTGGCTGACGGCGATATCTCCGAGACCAGCCTTGCAGGCAGCGTTCAGGTTCTTGTTTCCGAAGACGGCAAGAGAATCTTCTATCCCGACGGAATTGACAGTAGCGACGGCTTTGACCTTTACTACAAGTCCACATCCGATAAGAAGGGTGCAGGCACAAAGATCGCATCCGGTGTAGATGGATATATGATCACTCCCAACGGAAAGACAGTTATCTACCTTTCTGACGGCACATACTACACTCACAACCTCAAGGAAAAGACAAAGATCGTTTCCGATGCTGAGTCATTCTACTGCTCTACCGATGCAAAGAAGTTCTACTGGACAGATGAGGATGGCGACCTTTACTACAAGAACGGCAAGAACGATAAGGTAAAGATCTCCTCCGAGATCTCTTACGTAGAGGCTATCAACGATAAGTTCACAACCATCCACTACGTAAAGGATGAGGCTCTTTACGTAAGCAAGAACGGTAAGGATGCAGAAAAGATCGCTTCTGATATCGAGAGTGTTTACGCAGTATACGACGACGGTACAGCATACTTCACAGTAGCAGGTGAGAGTGACGTATCCACATACTGGGATTACGTTGAGGATTACAACGCAAAGAACGACAAGGCTCTTCTTGAAGATGGCGAACCCGATTGGGATGACGAAGATTACGATGCATATTGGGAAGCATCCAGAAGAGAAGAAGTTAGAAATGAGCTCAAGGAAATGGAGCTCGAGACCAACGTAAGCACTCTCTGCTACTACAACGGTAAGGAAGTTAAGAACCTCACTACAGAGTTTGTAGATTATGAGGATTACAGCTCCGATAAGGCTGTATTCATTTACTCCACACAGGTAGTTGAGGAGCTCAATACAATTGACCTTGCTGATTATGACTTCTCCAACTACGTTTCTCCTTACGATCTCAGAGATGAGATCCTTGGCATCAGCGAAGATGCGGATGAAGACGAAGACGAGGATGAGGAAAGTGACGAGCCTGAGACCACAATGTATGTTGCGGTTAAGGATAAGACCTCTCAGATAGATCAGGAGTCTGCATTCAGCTTCGTTATCAACGAAAATGCTGATACAGTTCTTTTCTTTGACGAAATAGATAAGGAAGATCCTGTAGCAACCCTCTACAAGATGGCTATCTCCGGCGGCAAGGCAAAGAAGCCCGAGAAGGTTGACGAGGAGGTATATGTTGGCCGCAGTGCATTCTTCCTTGGTAAAAAGATCGTATACCTTAAGGATTACGATGAAGAGAAGGGCGAGGCTGAGCTCTACGTTGACAAGAAGTCTATCGCATCAGAAGTACATACTGATGAGTACGGCAGCTATATCAGATGGGATAGCGAAAACGGCAATATCTTCTTCTTCACCGAGTGGGACAGCGAGGATGGCTACGGCACTCTCAATGTATACAACGGCAAGAAGGTAAATAAGATCCACGAAGAGGTTGTTGCAGGCTACAAAATCAATGAAAAGGGCGACGTTCTCTTCCTTTATGACGTAAGCGAAAAGCACCACACCGGTGAGCTTTGGTACTACAACGGTAAGGCTAAGAAGCTTGATGACGACGTTGTTGGTATCGTAGACTACATTCGCATTACTAAGGAACTTTGGAAGGAAATGTATTAATAACAAAAAACCATTGCAGGCTTGCCTGCAATGGTTTTTCTTTTTTCATTTGGATTCATAATTATCAAGCATATATTCAACGGAATCGCGGAGGGCCTGCCAGCTGGCATTGATAATATCCGGGGAAACGCCAACCGTTCGCCAGACGCTGAGTCCGTCGGTGGATTCGATAACAACTCGCACGGTTGATGCTGTAGCACCGCCGCTGGAAACACGAACCTTATAGTCGCAAAGCTTCATTTTATCTATAACGGGGTAGAAGGAGCTGAGCACCTGTCTCAGTGCCTTATCCATTGCGTTAACGGGTCCGTTGCCCTCTGCCGCGGAAAGCTTTTCTTTTCCGTTTACGGATACTTTGATCATTGCCGAGGAGCGCATTGCATCAAGTGCATCAAGCGCCTTTGCATCCTCATCGGTCATGACCTTAAAATGGAGGAGATCGAAATAATTCTTGCGAAGTCCCAGAGAATCCTTTATGACCAGGGCGAGAGACCCCTCTGCATCCTCATAGGTGTAGCCGAGAGCCTCTTTTTCACGAACGGCAATAAGGGCCTTTGTTACCTCCGGGGAGTTGCGGTCAAGATGGGGCATCATTCCCGCCATCTTGTCTGCCATAGCGCTTCTTCCCGAAAGAGAGCTGATAATGATGTTGCGAAGATTTCCCACAGCCTCAGGTGAGATATGCTCGAAGGTGCGGGGGCTTTTCATAACTCCGTCGATGTGCATACCTGCCTTGTGGGTGAAGGCATAGCCGCCCACAAAGGGTTCTCTCTCATCAAATACTCTGTTGGCAGTCTCGTTTATGTAACGGGCAGTGCTTGTAAGAGAGGAAAGCTTCTCACCGATACAGTCAAAGCCCAGCTTCAGCTGAAGAATGGGAATAAGGGTGTTCATATTGGCGTTACCGCATCGCTCTCCGATGCCGGAAACTGTGCCCTGTACCTGAACGCATCCCGAAAGCACTGCGCTGACTGTGCAGGCCTCCGCCATACCAAGATCGTTGTGGCAATGAATTCCGATACACTTACCGAACCTCTCGCACACAGCCGCTGTGGCAAGGCCGATAACGTCAGGCAGCATTCCACCGTTTGTGTCGCACAGGATCAGCCTGTCGGCGCCTGCCTCTCTGGCGGTGGAGAGCACCTCCATTGCATATATCGCATCGTCAGAGTATCCGTCAAAGAAGTGCTCCGCATCAAAAAAAACGGTTTTGCCCGCACTTTTCAAAAAGCTGACGGTGTCTGCGATCATACGAAGATTTTCTTTTTTTGTCGTGCCGAGAACGGTGGATACCTGATAGTCCCAGCTTTTACCGAAAATGCAGACCGTGTCGCATTTGGTTTCGGCAAGAAGATTAACAGAAGGAGAATCCTTTGCGCTCTCACATGGGCGGCAGGTGGCGCCGAATGCCACGGGGCGCGTGCATTTTAGGTCGAGAGCGGAAATTTCTTTGAAGAACTCAGTATCTTCCTTAGAGGTAACCATTCCCGCTTCCACGTAGGATACCCCAAGGTTATCCAGAGCCTTTATTATTTTAAGTTTATCTCCCCTCGAAAAGGAAACGGTAGCACTCTGCTCCCCTTCCCGAAGGGTGGAATCGTATATTTCAAGCTTCATATCTCAGTTTCCCTTTGCTCGGGTCCATTTGTTGATAGCGTTGATATAAGCCTTGATGCTGGCTTTGATAACGTCGGCTGAAACGCCTCTTCCGGTAAAACCGCCTCGCTCTGAGCTGATCTTCACCTTGACCTCGCCGAGTGCATCGGCGCCTTCGGTGACAGCCTTGAGATCGTAGGATTCAAGATGAACGTCATCGGCGCCTGCGATCCTGTTAATAGTGTTGAATGCGGCGTCGATAGGTCCTTCTCCGGGGGCGGATTCTGTAAATATTTCATCTCCCGCTTTGAGTGAGACAAGGGCCATTGCTTTCATATGATTTCCCGATTGGATCTGGAAGGTGTCAAGCCAATATTTGCCCTCAAGCCCGTCAAGGTATTCGTTGACAACAGCGCGTATATCGCTGTCGGTAACTGCCACCTTTTTGTCTGCTATTTCCTTGAATCGGTTGAAGGTGGCATCGATGCCCTCACTACCCAACGCATATCCAAGGGCAAGCAGCCTTTCGCTGTATGCGTGGCGTCCGCTGAGCTTGCCCAGAACCATGGTGCTCTTGTCTGCACCGATATCCTCGGGAGCCATGATCTCGTAGGTCTCACGGTGATTCAGCATACCGTGCTGATGTATACCTGACTCGTGTGCAAACGCATTCTGACCGACTATAGCCTTGTTAAGGGCGACGTCATAGCCGGCAAGAGATGCTACCATTTTGCTGGTACGCAGTATCTCCTTGGAAATAATGCCCGTGTCACATCCGCAGAAATCGCGGCGAGTGCGAAGAGCCATTACTATTTCCTCAAGAGAGGCGTTGCCCGCTCTTTCTCCGATGCCATTGATGGCACATTCAACACGGCACGCTCCACCATAACGGCGGAAATGCTGTTGGCAACGGCAAGACCCAGATCGTTGTGGCAATGAACGCTGAGCTTCACGTCGGAAAGAGAGGGGACGTTATTAATAAGATATGTAATAAGATCGCTGTATTCCTCAGGTATGGTATATCCAACGGTATCGGGGATGTTGATAATGTCAGCTCCTGCTCTGACAGCGCACTCAACCGCACGGCAAAGGTAATCTCTGTCGCTTCTTGTTGCATCCTCAGGTGAGAACTGAACCGTCATTCCAAGACCCTTGGCATAGCTCACCGCAGTAGCGATCTGCTTGAGAGCATCCTCGGGAGTTATTTTCAGCTTATATTCAAGATGTATGGGGCTTGTTGCAAGAAAAACGTGGATTATCGGCTGCTTTGCATCCTTGAGAGCTTTAGCGGCAGTGTCAATGTCGTTTTTTATGCAACGGGCAAGAGCCTGAACTGCGCAGCCCGTTACCTCGCGGGCAATGGCCTCCACAGCCTCAAAATCACCCTTTGATGATGCGGGAAAGCCTGCCTCGATGGCGTCAACCCCAAGGCGCTGCAGCTGTTTTGCTATTTCTATCTTGTGAGAAAGGCTGAAGCGTACCCCGGGAGTCTGTTCGCCGTCCCTAAGGGTGGTGTCAAGTATTTCAATATGCCTCATTGATTTGTTTCCTTTTTATTACGGTCACTCGGTCTCTGCCCTCAATATCCTTGAGAACGGTGGCAGAAAGTCCGTGGGATTCTGCTATCCTGCAAAGAGCATCCCCTTGCTTCCACCCCATCTCTATGGCGATGCTTCCGCCACTCTTCAGGTGGGCAGGGCTGTGCTCTATTATTTTTTTGATGATGGAAAGGCCGTCGCCTCCGTCTGTAAGCGCGTGATGGGGCTCTCCCAGCACCTCGCGGGTCAGGTCCTTCATTTCCTCAATGGTAACGTAGGGCGGATTTGAAGCTATTATATCAAATTCTCCCATTAGCACGTCGGTGCAGGCGTCGCCGAGAATAAACTCTATCCTGTCCGAAACGCCGTGCAGACGGGCATTTTCTCGGGCAATATCAAGGGTATTTGGGTATAGCTCCACCGCAACTGCAGAAAGGTCGGGCCTTTCGAGAAGAGCGGCTACAGCAATGCATCCGCTGCCTGTGCAAAGATCGGCAAATCTGCCGCCTGCGGGAGCATTTTTGCAAACGTAGGAGCAGAGAAGCTCTGTGTCTGCTCTCGGGATGAGACAGTCGGGGGTGACCTTGAAGGTGTAACCCATAAAATCCCATTCGCCAATGATATATTGCAGGGCAATACCGGATAATCTTTTGTTGATAGCCTCTGAAAGCTCAGGAGATGAGTAGTTTCCGAATCGGGCACCTGCGCGGCTCACACCCTCGAATCGGCATATAAGCTCCGTTGCATCAAAGGAGGCGGATTCGATGCCGCTGTCGGAGAAAAGCTTTGTTATCTCGAAAAAGGTCACGTTATTTCTGATCCTCTGCTGCACAAGTCTCGGCGTCCTCTGTCTCGGCCTCAGCTTCAGTCTCAGCTTCAGCTTCCACGTTGCTCTCGTCATTTTTCTCAAGAACCTCGGGGAACTGATCGGGCATTGCGTTCTTGAGGGCGATGATCGCAACCTCAAGCTGCTCAAGGTCGGGCTCCTTTGTTGTTGCTCTCTGCATCCAGAGACCGGGGGCGGAGAGAACCTTTGTCACGGCATTGGGGTGCTTGCCTGCCCAGATGAGAAACTCAAAGCTTATGCCAACGATAACGGGGATCATTGCAAGCTTTGTAAGAATAATGGCAAACCAGGGCCATGTGTTCCAGTTGATGAATGACGTTGCAACAACGCTGATGATGAGGACTACAATGATAAAGCTTGTTCCGCAACGGGGGTGGAATCGGGTGTACTTTTTGGCATTTTCGGCGGTGAGCTCCTCGCCTGCCTCGTAGCAAGCTATGGACTTGTGCTCGGCGCCGTGGTATTCAAAGGTACGGCGGATATCCTTCATAAGAGAAACGAGAAGGATGTAGCTGACGAATATTGCGATACGGATAACGCCTGAAATTGCGTTTTGTGCAAGGCTGGGAAGAGTAAAATTGCCGAAATACTTGCAAAGAGCATTGATGCCCATAACTGCAAAATTTGGGAGGAGAACGAAAAGACCCACGGAGAGGAGGACTCCCAGCACCATACCGATGCCGAGAACAAGACTCATAAGCTTGTCTCCGAATTTTCTGCGCAGCCACTTTTCGAATTTTGTTTCGTCCTCAGTTTCGTCTATTCCCAGCATATTTGCGCTGTCCTCAAGAGTACCCATGGAGAGAATAAGGGTCTCCACCATGTTAACACAGCCTCGTATAAGAGGAAGATTCAAAAGCTTGTTCTTTTTTCTGACGGAAACGTGGGTGGAATTTTTAACCTCAACTGTGCCGTCATCCTTTCTGACAGCGAGGGCAACGTTATCCCCGCTTTTCATCATAACTCCTTCGAGCACGGCCTGTCCGCCGACCTTACCAAGGCGGCAGTTTTGTTCTTTCTTCATTATAATTTAAAGGTCCTTTCTTTGCTTATGTAAACATATCTCACCCAAAGGGCAGCCGTCGCACTTGGGGCTTCGGGCGGTGCAAACGTCTCGGCCGAACTGCACGATGCGGTGGCAGAAATCGCTTTGCTCCTCCTTTGGGATGAGAGGTGTCATTATCATTTCAGTTTTCTTTGGGTCCTTCTGCAGCTCGGGATAAAAGCCGAGGCGACCGCAGATGCGGATGCAGTGGGTATCTGCAACGATGCCGCCCTTGTTGAAGATGTCTCCGAGAAGAAGGTTTGCTATCTTTCGTCCTACCCCGGGAAGAGCAAGAAGCTCTTCCATGGTATCGGGAACAGTGCCGCCGTAGTCGGAAACGAGTATGGCGGAGGCTTCCTTTATGCTTTTTGCCTTGGTGCGGTAAAGCCCGCAGGAACGTATAAGGTCCTCTATCTTCTCGATTGGTGCCTCAGCCATGGCAGCGGCTGTGGGAAGCGCGGCAAAAAGGTCTTTGCAAACAATATTTACCCGTGCGTCGGTGCATTGGGCTGACAGGCGGGCCATAACGAGAAGCTTCCAGGGATCTCCGCCGCTCTCAAGAGCGCAGACGGCCTCGGGATATAGCTTCTTCAGAGCATCTATGGCAAAAAGCGCATGAGCCTTTGCCTGTGTCTTGCTCTTTGTTCCTTTTTTATCAGTTGTTTTCATCGGTTGTAGTATCGTTGGTATCGTCAGTATTGTCGTCGGTTGGAGTGTCATCATTACCATCATCAGCTCCCTCTTCTTCTCTTACAATGCCGAAATACTTGTCAAAGAGATCCCTGATGGCAAAGCCCGCGTCAGTACCGTTAGCTCCGTGCTCAATTATGCAGGTGGTAACGATCTCGGGGTCATCAAAAGGGGCAAATGCGGTAAACAGAGCATTGTCAGAGGAGGTTTTTGTAACCTGGGCAGTACCTGTTTTTCCTCCGATAACGATAGGATAGTCAAGAAAGACTCTTGCCGCAGAGCCGTTTTCAGTAACGTCCTTCATGGCGTATTTAACTGTGGAAACAGCCTCCGGATCAAGTGAAACTGAGTTTAAAACTGTGGGTTGGGCACTGAATACCACGGTGCCGTCGTATTCTCTTACCTCGTGGAGGATATGAGCTGCGAATCTTGTTCCACCGTTAAGCATAGTGGAAACGTAAACGCTGATCTGTAATGGGTTAAATAGGTTGTCTGACTGGCCGATGGCGGCAGCAAGGGTGTCACCGTCGTACCACATATTACCCTGAGATTCACGGTGTGCCGGGCCTGCAAGAATGCCTACCTTTTCAGGCAGCTCTATTCCCGTTGCCTGACCGAGACCGTATACCTTGCAGTACTTTGTGATATTTGTGATGGTGAGCTGACGGCCGACATCGAAGAAGAAATAGTTGCAGGAGTCCTGAATTGCCTCGGAAACGTTTATAGCACCGTGTCTGCCGTAGCCGTATCTCTCGGAATATATCCAACAGGAGGGTTGGAAGTCATCGTAGTATTTATACTGTCCTTCGGTGAGAATGGTGGTCCAGGGCTCAATGATGTTTTCCTGAAGCGCTGCAACGGCAACTCCGGGCTTAAAGGTGGATCCGGGAGCATAGGTTCCCTCAAGAGCTCGGAAAAAGAGGGGAGAGTTTTCGTCCTCGCGGAGAGTTGCATAGTCCTCGTTAAAGGTTGCAAGGTTGTAGGTGGGATATGATGCAAGGGCAAGAACTGCGCCGGTGCTTCTTTCAATAGCGGAGAGGGCACCTGCATTGGCATCCTCGCCGGAAAGCTCACGGTCATCCGCCTCACCGTTGGCAACGATAAGCTCAATGTTTGCCTTAAGGGCATCTTCTGCAGCCATCTGAAGGTCGATGTCGATGGTAAGAAAAACGTCCTGCCCGGGCTTCGGGTCCTTTGAAACGTAAGTCTTCACCACGTTGCCGAATTCATCCTCGACGATGGTGAGAGTGCCGTCTTCTCCGTGAAGATAGTCCTCAAAGGCGGCTTCGGCACCGCTGGTGCCTACTATGGCGTTGAGCTTATAGCCCTTATCCGTATAATACTGTGCATTTTCCGCCATGATCTTTCCCGTTCTTCCCAGCATATGGGAGGCATATCCGGGATAGTTGTATATGCGTTTGGCGGTGCAGGATATGCCGATACCGCGCTGTGTGCCCTCGGTAACGGCGGAGATGAACCTGATATCCACGTCATTGATAAGAGTGTACGGCTCGACTGTGGAGAATCGGCGAAGCTCCATATCAAGGCGAAGCGCAAAGAGCGTGTCCACGTTCTCCTTTTTGCAGAGGAACGCTCCGTTTTCGTCAATGATTCCGTAGCGGAGTAGGAGTGCATCTCGCATCTCGCCCTTATCAGCTTTTGTCCATCCGCCCTTTTCCTCGTCATCCTGCTCGAAATGCATATCAACGAGCAGAGCAGAGAGTCGGCTTCCGTAAATGGATGTCATAAAAGCGCGGTCAAGCTCCCATTTTCCGTTTTTTTGATAAAATGGCTGATCCGGTAGCTCAAATCCGTCCAGCTCATCGAATCTTTTTGCTGTTTTAAGGATGGAGAGAATATGCTCGTTGATAGCAGTCTGCTCCTTTGGTAAGCTTCCCGCATCCAGGTAAAGGCTGTAGGAATAAACGTTTGAAACGAGAGCATTTCCGTTTCTGTCAAAGATCTCTCCTCGCTGTGCCTGAATAGGCACTGTGCGGTAGTAATATCCGTCGTGAAAGGTCTCGGTATAGTAGTCCTTTCCCGCTATCTGAATGTTGATGAGTCTTACAAGGAAAATAAGGCAGACAACTACGTAGAATGCGCCTATGGTGATATAGCGGAAAAGATGTTCTCTTTTTTTCTTCATAGCTGTCCTCCTTTTGTTTGAATCTTATGCCTTACTCGGCAAGTCTGTCAGTTCTTTCTGCCCTCGTTTTGTGGAAATGCCTGAAGGAGGCCCATACGAGAAGGAAGGGCAGCCAGGACATAACTACGGTTGAGAGATATTCGGGCAGAACTATTTTGAGAGCAATGACCTCAATGGGGGCATTGACGGTGAAAATTGCCGTTATCAGGGTGACAACGGAGCGGAGAAGTGCCGATGCAATGACGAACAAAGCCTTTACAGGCAAAGTGTGGCGCAGATAATATTTTGACAAAAGTCCCGCAACGCAGCCCACGGGCATATATATCAGCGAGAGAAGGTGCGGGGTATCTGCACCTGCACCGAGAGATTGTATTACAAATGCCGCCACAAGTCCTGTGACGGAGCCCCATTTTTCACCCTCGTATACGCCTATTGCAAGAACGAAGATGAGCATAAGATCGGGGATCTTCGAAAAAGGGGCAAACCTCACGAAAAAGGTGGTCTGGAGCATTGCGAAAAGCACGAGTAGAAGACCGCAGATAACGCCTCTCCAAAGGTCCTCGGAGTTGAACTGTATTCCGAGGCGCATTAGGTGAAACCTATCCCTGAGCTCGCCTAAAACGGCATCGATAACAGTAACCTTTTCGGGAGCCTTCTTTTTTTTGCCTGTGCCTGTGCCGGTGCTTGGCTGAGGACGGCGGGGAGGTGGAGTCGGAGTCCTTTTTTCGCTTCCGGCGGGAGGGCTCTCCTTGGAAACTTTCAGGGGCTCACCGCTCTGGCGAGCATCGTCTATGCTTTTTTGTGCACCGGGAGTTACGTATATCTGTGCTCTTTCGGGCATCTGCCACTCGCTTTTCGGCTTTTCCTGCTGCTTCTGAGCTTCCGGCTCATTCCGGTTGTTCTGTGTAGACTTCATAATCTGTGATTATCATCATTCTTGAAAGATCGGTAAGATCGGCCGAGGGGCGCACCGTCACCTTAACGGAGCGGGAGGCGGGATCCTTTTCTATCTTTTCCACGGTTCCTATAACCAGGCCGCGGGGATATACACTTCCGTATCCTGAGGATACTATTCTGTCTCCCACCTTGATGTCCGCATCTGCGGCAATGTATGAGAGAAGGCATACTCCCTCTTGGGTGAGCTCGTACCTGCCTTCTATAACGCCTTCAACTCCGCTTCGCTCAACGTAAGCACCGACAGCGGTGCCCTGCTCAAGAAAGGTGACTGCCTTTGACCAGGTGGTGCCGACCTCGCATATATAGCCTATTATGCCCTCGCTGGTAACAACGGGCATATCCTTTGCGATTCCGTGGGCCTTGCCCTTGTCAAGCATAAATACGGTGGTGAAGTTTCCGCTCTCGTGGGCTGAAACAGTGGCCTCTGTAAAGCTGAAATCGTTGTGCTGGCGCTTCAGCTCAAGGTAATTGTATAGCCACTCGTTCATTTCCTCTGCCTCCTCTGCAGAGCTGATCCTGTCTCTGAGAAGGTTTATCTCCTTGCGGAGTGCATTATTTCTTCAACGATACGGTCAAACTCCGTATAGAACGAGGTGAATCCGTCAACGGCATCCGTGCAATAGGTGAACACCTTCTGCACGGGGGAGAGAACGACGTTTACCACGTCCTTAAGCGCCCCTGAAAGACCCATAACACCGAACACCGTGGGAAAGATCGCCATAATAAGTGCGATAATTACCACTGTAGAGAAGAAATTTGATTTGAGAAAGTCGCGCATACAGCGCCTCCCTTCGGTTTATCTGGAGTTTCTGTTTCTGTATTGAACTCCGTCACCTTCAACGGCGTTTTCAATAACGTGTCCGATACCGACGGCAACGCAGTCAAGAGGATTCTTTGCAACGGTAGCACGGATGCCCGTAACATGGGTGACCAGAGCATCGAGACCGCCCAGCATAGCACCTCCGCCTGCCAGCATGATGCCTGAGTCGTAAATGTCGCTGGAAAGCTCGGGGGGAGTGTTTTCAAGAGTTGTTCTGATGGCCTCAACTATGTGTACTACCTGCTCGTGCATAGCCTCACGGATTTCTGCGGAGCTGACGTTAACGATAGCGGGCAGACCGTTCAGAAGGTTTCTGCCGCGGATCTCCATAATACCGCGGTCAACTGCGGGGTGAACACTGCCTATCTTCTTTTTCAGCATTTCGGCCGTTATTTCACCGATAAGGATGTTGTATTTCTTTTTGATGTACTGAACGATCGCCTCGTCTATCTCGTCGCCTGCGATTCTGAGGGATGTAGAGAGAACGATGCCGCCAAGGCTCAGTACCGCAACCTCGGTGGTACCGCCGCCGATGTCAACTATCATGCTGCCTCGTGCGTCCTCCACACGAAGTCCGCTACCGATTGCTGCCGCAATGGGCTCCTCGATAAGAGCAACGGACTGGGCACCTGCCTCCAGCGCCACATCTTCAACAGCACGCTTTTCTACCTCGGTAACGCCGTAGGGAACGCAAACCAGTACCTTGGGGCGGCTGAACACCGTTGTTCCCGATGCTTTTTTGAAGAAGTCGCGGAGCATTGCGGTGGTGAAATCGAATTCAGCGATCACGCCATCCTTGAGAGGGCGCATTGCGATAATGGAGCCGGGGGTCTTGCCCAGCATCAGCTTTGCTTCACTTCCCACGGAAACGACGCGTCT
>JAFXFQ010000038.1 GCA_017520365.1 Clostridia bacterium | reverse complement strand
GATCTCGTCTGCGGTGTAGCGGTAGTTCATAGGCACCGCAAGGGCGCCGCACTTGAGGATACCGAAGTAGACGGGGAGCCATTCAAGGCAGTTCATAAGAAGGATTGCTACCTTGTCACCCTTTTTGATGCCGCGGGTGAGAAGAAGATTTGCGCATCGGTTAGCCTGACGGTCAAAATCCTTCCAGGTCATTGTGCGGCGATACTTGTCACCTTCAGCCGTCTCAATAAGATTGTATTCTCTCCAGGTTGTGGTCTTGGAGGGCTGGTTTGCAGGGTTGATCTCAACAAGAGCCTCGTCAGCCGGATAAAGCCTTGCGTTTCTTTCAAGTACATCAACGATAGTCATATTGTTTTCCTTTATATAAGTAAAAATATTTTTGTTTTATTGGAGGAGGTATTCCCGAGTATTTTCAAACAGAAAACAAAAAATCCTCTCGAAACTACTGTTTCAAGAGGACGGAAAATATTCCGCGGTACCACCTCAATTGCCCGAAAAGGCCGCTCAAAGCACGGCAAAACGAATGCGATGCTGTCCTGCTGTAACGGGCAGTACCCGTCGCCGCCTACTTTGTAAAGCTTTCGGGGCGCAACTCTCGGAATGTATTTGACAAAGGATGCCTTACCGTCTTTCACCAACCGACGGCTCTCTGAAAGGGATGATCTTTGTGTACTTGTTTCCGGTCAATGTCTTTAACTTGTTTAGTAGTTTATCACAGTAAAGTGGCGTTGTCAATAGCTTTTTTATAAAAAAGGACAATTAAAATATGCTTTAAGAGTATGAGGATATACTGACGTTTATGCGATTCGTCAATAAACTGCACGTTTTTTTGTTAAATGACAGCCCGTAAACTGTTGAAATGATTGAGGTGAGTATGGTATAATCATTTTATATGAATTTCTCATATTAAGGAGAATGAAATGAAGGCTTCAAATTTTGTAAGGATACTTTCAACAGTCCTTGCGGTGTTGACCGTGGTAATGACAATTCCGTATTTTGTCCCTGCCGTACTTGCTCAAAGCGCAACACCTGGACTCAGGTACAGCATAAAGGACGGTGAGGTCGTGATCACCAACTATACGGGAATAGCTTCAACTGTATTTATTCCCGATACTATCGAGGGCTGTCCCGTAACGGAGATTGGTGATCAGGCTTTTTATAATGGATATTTAAAGGAGATAACTTTGCCGAGCGGACTTCGGAAAATAGGGAAGCGTGCGTTTTATGGATGCGGTCGTCTTCAGAGCATAAGCTTTCCGAAAAGCTTAAGGTTCGTGGGAGAGGATGCCTTTATGAATTGCTCTGATCTGTCGGGAGTTTATATAGAGGATCTGGCTGCCTATTGCAGTATCTATTTCTATGTCAGCTCCGGCTTGTTAAGAGAAATTTATTCAAATCCTCTGTCATATGCAAAGGAGCTTTATCTCAATGGTGAGCCTTTGCGAAAGCTTGTTATTCCCGAGGATGTAACAGATATAAACGGTCTGGCGTTTGTAAATTGCACCGGTATCGAAAGCGTCACTCTCCCGAAGGGGATCACAGAGGTGGGATATAACGCATTCCTTGGCTGCAGTAATATTTCAGAAGTGCACATCAGCGACTTGGACTCTTTTTGTAAAATTAAGTTTTATAATGCTGAATCCAATCCTCTGAGCATGGCAAGAAGGCTTTACGTCAATGGTGATGAGTTAAAGGAAGCAGTTATACCGAAGGGGATGACGAGTATAAGTCAATATACCTTCTATAATTGTAAAAGCCTTGAAAGTATAACCGTTCCTGAGGGCGTTTTGAATATTTATGAAAGTGCATTTTATGGCTGTTCAAGCTTAAAAAGCGTAAGCATTCCCGCATCACTTAAGCAGATATATTCCGGAGCGTTTTTAGGATGTAACGAGTTGAGCACGGTATACTATGCATCAAGTGAGGAGGATTTTGCAGCCATAGCTGTTGGAAGCAGCAATAATTCTTTCAATGATGCCGAAGTGGTATGCGATCACGTGTCTTTGCCCCCGGGACTTGAATACGGCTATGAGCTCGGAGAGGTGATGATCACAGATTATACGGGAAGTGAGGAGGAATTGATAATTCCCGCCACCATAAACGGGCTTCCCGTTACAACAATAGTTAACAGCGCATTTTGGGATTGTAAGACCCTAAAAAAAATAGTTCTGCCCGATGGTATCGAAAGAATAGGCAATTATGCATTCAATGACTGTGTAAGCCTTGAAAGCATACATATTCCCGCAAGCGTTACGGATTTAGGTGTTGGTGTTACTGCGGGATGCTCGTCACTTTCACAGATAACAGTTGACCCGGAGAATACGGTATATCATTCCGACGGAAATTGTATTATAGATACAGAAGAAAAGACCGTAGTGGCAGGATGCAAAAAAAGCATTATCCCATCTGATGCAAGTGTTACGGCGATAGGAAAGTATGCGTTTTACAAATGTACACTTCTTAACAGAATAAGAATTCCAAAGGATATAACAGCTATTGGCGATAATGCGTTTAGTAACTGTCATAAGCTTGATACCGTATACTACTACGGTGATGAGGACAGTCGGAACGCAATGGTCGTAGGCAGCAACAACGTATCGTTCGTGAATGCGGCGGTCGTTTATACCAAAGACATTCTCATAGGAGATGTAGACGGTGACGGCAAACTCACGGGAATGGATTCAAATATGATCAAGAGAATGGCTGTGATTGAGATGGGGTTCGAGGCCGGATCACCTGCTCCCTTTGCCGCAGACGTGAATGGTGACACAACTATAAGCTCTATCGATACGAATCTTCTCAAAAGAATGATCGCAGGTGTGTGAGAGGGAGCGGAAGGTACTCCCTAAAACGGTATGCGGAGAAGTGGTCGGTGAAGCTGAAGCCCCCGGAACCGGGCCAACCTGTACAAGAGCTCAGGTTTGCACCGTTTGTAAAAGAGCGCTTGCCGCTCTTCACGGTCATGATTTCATAGAAGAGGGAAATCTCAGGTTCTTTGCGGCAGATATAAATTGCGATGGCATAATCAATGCTATTGATACAAAGATGCGAAGCAAAAGATTGCCGGCTCATAAAGCAATAAAACAAAAAATCGGTCCGTGCTTGTCATGGGCCGATTTTTTTTGTATTACGAAAAAAGAACGATTCCTCCGCAAGAGGAATCGTTCTTGATTTTTGTTTACACGGGAATCTTGAATACTGCCTTCTTTACCTTGTCTGCGGTATAGCGGATGCCGGGGCGGTGGGGGTCTGTGGGGGCAAAGTAGGCAAAGGTACCTGCTTCTGCCTTCACGGTAGCGTAGCTTCCCTCGCACTTATCGTAGAACATATAGTCGTCCTCCTCAAAGTATTCGCCGGCTCCGATGCAATCGCAGAGGGCTGCGCCGTCCATACACTCGTTTCCGCTGACAACTATCTGAAGGTCAGCATATTTCTTATGTGCCTCCCACTTATCGCCGGCGGCGTAGGGCTCGTACTCGCTTATGTTGACGTAGATACCGTCCTCAAGGTCTGTTCTTCCCATGGGGAGAGAATCAAGGCTGTTCTTTTCAAGAAAATCGCAAACGGTATTGAACTTCTCGTTATAGGAAGCATAGCTTCTCAGCATCGTGAGCTTATCTGTGATCATTGTATCCGTTACTCCTTTTTCAGCTTTCTGTTTTGGGTGTATAGGTTAGGTATGAGAATATTTTATCAATGGTTTCGCCGTCACCGTTATACACAACGGTGGATTCGTTGAAGGTGTAGAAGTAGCAGTACTTGCTTTCTTCCTCCTCGGCGGTCTCCTCGTCATCGGGGGTGTTGGCATCGGTTTCAGGTGCTGCAGACTCAGACTCCGGTGCGGCGGTCTCGTCACCGTCAACGTCGGAATCAGTTTCTGTCTCTGCTTCGGGCTCAGGCTCGTTTCTTGCTCCGATATAGACGGTATATACCTTATCGGTCTCGCCGTCGGCATCGTACTTTACTGTGATCCTTTCGCCCTCGGGGGAGATAAGATACGTTTCTGCCATTTCCGCTTTATCTGCGTAATAATCCTCGTAGGTATAGAGATCCAGCTCCAAAATAAGCGGTGTCAGGTCGTATATTGCCTCAACGTCTGTGATCTCGTTTGTTTTTCCGTCGGCGGTGGTAAGAGTGATGCTGTTGATATTTGTATAATCAACGCCGTCCTTCTGAAGCACGAAGACCTCGGGCTTATAGAGATAATCAAGGTCTGCGGCAAAGGGCTCTGCCACGTTTTCCTCTACCATATAGATGTTTTTATCTCCGGATATGGAGAGGTACTGACAGGAGTTGAAGCTGTTCTTGGCGCCGAAGAGAAACGTTTTTTTGCTTCCGTCGGAGAATGTGGCATAAACGGTGACTGCGGCATTTTCCAGACCGAAATCGGAAAGGGGCTTTTTATTATCGCTGATGGTGGCGGCGGCATCGATCCTTCCGATGGCAGACGCCATTGCCGCTACCCTGTCCTTATTGAGGGGGAAATTTTTGTCTGCATCATAGACCCATTCTTCGTTTACATAGGTGAAGGACATTTCCGTATCCTTGTCCTTAAAATGGATGGCGGTGACTATCGTCTTTCCTTTATCGAAAACGGTGACGTGGGTCTGGGGGGCCGGCTCAGGCTCCTTCTCATTTGCTTTTTTATTGATCGCGTTTATAACGGCAATGCCGACTATGAGCGCCGTGATGACAAGGCACATCACGAGAAGGGTGACAAGTCTTTTTTTTGTTTTCTTTTTCATAGGCTGTTATCTCTTGCGGCGTCTGTACCAAATGACAAATCCCGGGATCACAAATGCGCAGGGGATCACTCCAAGGAGGATCACGTGCCATACTGCAGATCGGTTTGCGGTGAGCTGGACCATAGGGGTTACCACCTGCTTTCCGATAATGGAAACAGAAACGGGCTTATCGCAGGTCGCCTTCAGAAGCTCTCTGTACATATCGCCATTGGAATAGTTTACCAGAGTGTCATAGATAAAGAGGGGGGTTGCAAACCAGTAGAGAGTACCGCCGTCCTTAACGGTTGACTGATATGCCAGGCTATACTTTGCCTTTTCAGCCTTATCAGGATCGTTTATGCTTTCCTCGCTGAAGATGAAGCCCTTATCCGTAGTATTGATAAGAGAAACTGCGGTAACGTTTTCCGCTCCCTCAATTGCTTTGATTCCGTGGCTGTTGGAAATATGGAGGAAAAGAGTGGAGTCGGAAAGGCCCTTCGTGATGCCCTCGCCGGTTACGTCGGGGAGGATATAGAAGGGGTACTGGTTATAGTGGTCGCCGTCTGCCTCGCATATGATCTCGGGGATGGCTTCGAGGCCCATATGAGCTGTAAGGGCTGTGAGATTTGGCATTTCTTCAGGGGAAATGTATTCGTAAAACGAGAAGAATATGATATCTCCACCGCCGTCAACGTAGGTGATGAGGGCATCCAGCTCTTCCTTTGTAATATCTGCGCTGGGAGCGTAGATGAGAACTGCCGCCGCATCATCGGGAACTGCGATCTTGTCTCCTGAGGCAAGGGTGTGAGTTCTGAGCTCAACGTTTTCCTTCATCGTAAGGTTTCCGAATTTACCTGTGGAGATGGATGCCTCTCCGTGGCCGGTGATCTCGTAGATGATGGGAATGTTATCGCTTGTAACGTAGTCGATCGCACCTGTGATCTCATTTTCGGCAAAGAAATACTCCTTTACCTCGGGGGAATCGCCGTAGCTGTAATAAATATTCTGATAAGCCATGGTGCAATCCTCGTAGGACATATATGTGCCGTCGGAGTAGCCCACGATCTCATAGAGATACATACCGGCGCTGTCGATGCAGATGCTTCTCTTTGAGCTTTCAACGATAAGTGAATTCTGGTTCAGGGTATTATCTGTGTACTTTGCAAGGAAGGTGGGATCCTTGACGGGATCGATCTCCTTGAGTGTGATCCTCTTGCAGGCGTCCTTGTACTTTGAGAGAAGGTTTTTCAGATTCTCGTCAACGGGGACGGTCTGTGTTTCGCCGCCCTGACCTGTTGCATATGAATAGCTTTCGGAATAGATGCGGTAGATGGTGATATCGGTATCCACGTTGGCAAGGATATTTTTGCTGTCCTTTCCTACTGTGGCAAGCTTTGCCGGGGTAACGTCAGGCCTGATGATACCGGAGGGAAGCTGTGCTGCTAAAATGTTGATAAGCATAACAACTGCAATTGCCGCGGCACAAATGCCGATGCTGTATGAGCCTGTGAGAAGCTTTTTAATGTCTGTTTTTTTCATATTGACCTCCCTCCTTTAGCTCCAACGTCTTTTTTCTACGGACTGCACTGTGAAAAGAACGAACAGAGCCGCAGCGGTGATGTAGTATATGAATGCTGTTATGTCAAAAACGTTGTACGCGAAGGCTGTTACGGGGGTAAAGATAAAGAGGGTTCCGATTATATCGGCTCCAAGTCCGGTATAAAGCTCAGCATTGATAAGGTAAACGATGACAGCGCAAATGTTAAGGATTCCGCCTACCGTACCTGCAATTACGTAGTTCTTGACAGCGAGATATACAACGAGAGCACAAAGTGCTGAGAGGATGATGAAAACAGCGAGGGTAAAGAGAGGGCTGTCGGAGAATGAGCCGGCGGCGCTTCTTGCAAAATAGAGAGCGATGAGGGCTGCAAGGTTTACGATGGCGCAGATCACAAGGCTCTCAAAGAGAGAAGAGATGAACACGCCGATGGCGATAACCGTGCATCCGAGAAGGAAGTAAGCCAGTATTGCGCCGTATGCAAGGGCAAAGTTAGGTGCCGAGGTTGAAAAAGCGGCGATTATGGCAGGGTATGCGCACATTATCACGCAGGGCACAGCGAACACGGTAATAAGGGCAAGATACTTGCCGAGAACTATCTGTGTTGTGGTGATGGGAAGGGAATAGAGGAGCTGGTCTGTTTTCATTCTTCGCTCCTCAGTAAATGAGCGCATGGTGAGAACGGGGGCAAAGAGGAGAGACCAGAATGCTCCGTCCGCCACGCTTATTTCAAAGGTTGCATAGCCTGCCTTGAAATGGTAGCTGGCTGTGAAAAAGCCTATAACGGCAAGGACCACGAATATGAAAACAGGTCCCGTCATACCGTAGAGAGAGGAGCGAAGCTCCTTTTTATATATTGCAAGCATTACTTTTTCTCCTCCGGTTCTTCGTCAACGTAGATCTCTTCATAATAGGCGGCGCCCTTTTTGCTCTCGGTGATGATCTTTACCTTGCCGCGGCGCGCTTCCTTTTGGGAAAGCTTTTCCTCGCGGATCTCGGTAGCGTAAGCGACTCCCGCGTCGATGCTTTCACCTGCAAGACGGACAAATGCCTGCTCCAGAGTTTCGTTTTTGGTAAGGTCTGCAAGAGCTGCGTCGGCAACGATGCGGCCCTTGGAGATCATAATAACGCGGTCGCAAACGGCCTCGATCTCCTGAAGGATGTGGCTGGAGATGATGACCGTGTGTTCCTCGCCAAGCTCCTTGATAAGATTTCTTATCTCAAGTATCTGCAAAGGGTCGAGACCGACGGTAGGCTCGTCAAGAATGACCACGTGAGGATCGCCGACGATGGCTTGTGCAATGCCGACTCTCTGCTTGAAGCCCTTTGAGAGATTTTTGATAAGGCGGTCAGCCACGTCTGTGATGCCTGTTTTGTCCATACAGTAGGAGAGGTCATCGTAAAGTGCCTCGCCGCGAAGGCCTTTGGCCATAGCAACGAATTCAAGATACTCAAACACGGTCATGTCCGGGTAGAGAGGGGGAATCTCGGGGAGATATCCGATGCAGGCCTTCGCCTCAACTGCTTCGTCTACGATGTCGTGTCCGTTGACGGTGACCGTGCCGTCCGTAATGGCGAGACAGCCGCATATCATATTCATTGTTGTGGATTTTCCTGCACCGTTGGGGCCGAGAAATCCGTATATGGAGCCTTCCTTGACGTTAAAGCTGATATTCTTGACGGCAGGGACGTTTCCGTATTTTTTGGAAAGGTTTTTAACTTTTATCAAACCGTTTTCCTCCGTTAGATTAATTTTGCGGTCAAAACCGAAATATACCTAATCATTATATCACTTAATATTGTAAATGTGTGAACAAACGGAATAAATTTTTAATTTTTTTCTTATACTTACATGATATATGTGTGTTGTGACGATAAAACGGGAAATTGAAAAAGGAATTTAATGCAATTGCAAAAAAATCCTTCCAACTGTTGCAAAAAGCAAAAAATTGTATTATACTATATTTCGTAGAATAGTGTCTTTATCCGAATGAAAGGAGAGTTAACATATATGGGATTTTTTAAAAATCTTTTCAGAATGCGAAAAGATATCGGTATAGATCTCGGAACAGCGACAGTCCTTGTATACGTGCAGGGAAAGGGCATCGTTCTCAAGGAACCAAGCGTTGTTGCCATAGACAGGAACACAGACAAGATACTTAAGGTGGGCAAGGAAGCTCAGCAGATGCTGGGAAGAACTCCCGGTAACATAACAGCTATCCGTCCTCTCAGAGAGGGTGTTATCAGTCAGTATGAATACACCCTTCGTATGATACAGTACTTTATCAAGCGTGCCTGCGGAAACTCCATTCTGGCCCCCAGAGTTATCATCTGTGTGCCCAGCGGTATCACCGAGGTAGAGGAGCGCGCTGTTGTCGATGCGGCAACACAGGCAGGTGCGAAGAACACCTATCTTATAGAGGAGCCCGTTGCGGCGGCTATCGGTGCCGGCATCGATATTTCTACCCCCAATGGTCATATGATCGTCGACATCGGAGGCGGTACCTGCGACGTTGCGGTCATCTCTCTCGGAGGCGTTGTTGTTTCCGAGTCCATAAAGGTTGCGGGAGATCGCTTTGATGAAGCTATCATCAGATACGTCCGCCGCCGCCACAATGTGCTTATCGGCGAGCGCACCGCTGAGGAAATAAGGATCAAGGTCGGCTGTGCATGGCAGAGAGACGAGCCCAGAGTTATTGAGGTCAAGGGTCGCTGCCTCGTTCAGGGCCTTCCCAAGGTAGTTCGTATTTCATCTCTTGAAATGCCCGATGCACTTGAGGAGCCTATCACTCAGATACTTGAGGCTGTATGTAACGTTATCGAGCGCACACCTCCCGAGCTTGTGGGAGACATTCT
>JAFXFQ010000037.1 GCA_017520365.1 Clostridia bacterium | reverse complement strand
GCTGCCAAATTATTCTTTCTCTTGGCATCGTACTGCGCCTTTGAAGATGAGCTCTTCTTTTTCTTTTTGCTTTTGGACATCGTACTGCCTCCTTTCATAATTTCACACCTTAATTATATAGTTTTTTTTGCCGATTACAATAGCAATTCTGTGAACAATTGATTTTTTAGACCTGAAACTCTTGAAAATATCTTCCAATTAATATAAAATATAAAAAAACACACCCACCCGCCCTTCGGAGCGGGATTTTGTGCGTTAATAAACAGGAATAAGGAAATAAAAATGGCAGATAGATTTGATCTTTTTAAGCAGATATCAAAGGAGAGCAGTACAGCATCAGGATCTCCCACTCATATGATAGTGGGGCTTGGAAACCCCGGCAAGGATTATTGCGAAACGAGACACAACGCAGGCTTTCTCGCAATGGATAAGATATGCGCATCTCTGGGCTGTGAGTGCCAGCGGGTGAAGTTCAAGTCTTTTATAAATACGGTGAAGATAGGCACAAAAAGCGTGCTTCTCATGATGCCCCAAACATATATGAATAAGTCGGGCGAGGCTGTGGGGGAGGCCGCGAAGTACTATAATATCCCCGCTGAGAATATCATTGTTCTTGTAGACGATATCTACCTCGAGCCGGGCAGAATGAGGATCAGAAAGGACGGTTCAGCCGGCGGCCACAACGGCCTCAAGAGCCTCATTGAGCACCTCGGCAGCGATAAGTTTCCCAGAATAAAGCTTGGCGTTGGCGCAAAGCCCAAGGATGCCGACCTTGCAGATTGGGTGCTGGGACGCATTTCGAGGGCAAATTATGACCTTATGGTACCCTGCCTTGAGGCCTGCCTTGATGCATCAAAGCTCATCATGGACGGCAAATGCGAGGAGGCAATGGGCAAATACAACGGCATGAAGCCCGAGGTGAAAGAATAATTTTTCTTGAATAACAAGTAAAATGTATGTCTGTAAACAAAGGATGCGATTCAGCCAAGCCTTCCCCCATGATTCGGGGGAAGGTGGCTCCGAAGGAGACGGAAGAGGGTTGACATCAGCACAAGAACTGTCTCTAAATTCAGTTAAGCTTGAAATGACAGAATGTATAATATTGTTTATGCTATCATCTCAAGGTACACGTAAATTAGTACGTATGGTTCGCACCCAGGTAGCAACCCTCTTCCGTCACTCCCTGTTTTACAGCGATAATTTGTACTTTAACTCTGGGAATTTACTTCATCTTAAATTCAACGCAAGTGCAGAGTGCCACCTTCCCCCGAATCATGGGGGAAGGCTTGGCTAAAACGCCTCTTTTTATTGTAGCCTTCAAAATTACTAAGCTTTAAGACAACTATGAAACATTCAAACGTAATGAGAAAAAATTCTCAAACACTGAGAAAAAATATGACCCCGGAGGAACGGCATCTTTGGTATGACTTTTTGAGTAAAAGTAATATTAATGCCAAAAGGCAGAAGGTGTTTTATAACTACATCCTCGATTTCTACATCCCCGAGGCGAAGATTGCAATTGAGCTTGATGGCAGACAGCACGGCAAAGAGGAAAACCGTGAATCCGACCGTGAAAGAGATTCTTTTCTCGCAAAAGAAGGTATAAAAGTGCTGCGCTACACAAACGTGCAGATAAATGAAAATTTCCAAAGCGTTTGCAAAGATATTCAGAAGCATTATGAAATGCGAAAAGAGGGGCTTGTATGAGACCTATAGATAATTCCGAAAAGTGGCTGGAGATAATAAATTCAAAATCAGCAGCGGAAATGTTGACTGAAAGAGAATTGGAATGCTGGAATAATATTTCACCGGAAAATAAAAGCAGATATATAAAAGCGCTTATAGAAAAGCCCATAGTATTTGAAAACCCCGAGATAATATACGATTGGTATTTCAGAAACAAATGGGCGACTGCGCTTAAAACTGTTTGTCATCAGGAATCTATTTCTGTTTTTGAGATAGGTGCAGGAGGATGTGATATTGTACCAAAGGCAGTTTCTATGAAATTCTGCCACCCTAAAACAAGATATTTTACTGCAAATCTGAACAAAGAGCTTACACAAATTTTCAAGTGGAAAACAGAAGTCGATCCAATTGACATTTACGTTATAGAAGATGATGCAGCAAATATAAAGACTTATGTGGGTGAAAATGCTTTTGATGCTATTGTTTTTGAGCATAGCGTTAACGATGTGCTCGAAACGATCCTTGCAGAGAAAAACGGAATTGATACGGTAAACTGCGGTTGGATGGATATACTCCCTACAATTACCGAGGTCGTAAATCGGGAATGGGGGAATGAGACCTTTGAAAAGAACACGAAAGGCGAGTTTTTGAAGCTAATTAATACTTGTGTTGACGTTTTGAAGCCCGGCGGATGGCTTGTTTTTGCACATTATCAATTTCAATACAATCTTGATATTGGACTTTCTCCGGAGCTTAATCAAAATATTATCCCAATAGTTCGTAAATGGATTTCAGATTCAAACATTGGCAAAGAATACTTTTTTGACGGTTTTGACTCCAATTGGTGGATGTTTGTGAGAATTTGACCTATAAAAAGGCAAAGCACTAAGCTGTGATATAAAAATTAAAGACTATTTAAAGTATCTTTTTTTCATTGCCTCTTATGATTTCAATACTGATCTCATGGGAGTATTTCCCATTTCGATAATTTTTAAAATCTCTCAGAGTATCAATGAGAATGTTGCTTTCGTCTATACCAAACTTCTTTTCAATATTCTCTATTCCAATGATTTTTATGTTAACGGGACGTCCCACCATATCGGTAAGGCAATCCCAAAAAGCATCCCAATTACAGCCGTAGTAATCTGGGAAGTCAAGCTCCGCTTTGATGATTTTATGAATTTCAAGATAATGTTCAGCTTTTGAAAAATCAAGTATATATAGTTCTTTGAAGTTGTACATATTATTCTCCGCAAATATTTATAACTGATTATAACAGAATACGAACCTATTTAAAACTCTTTTGCTACTAACTTCCGAAAATATAGTCGGCTGCTTTCGCTTCGATACAACTCAGCTCGGCATCCTTCTTATTTTCGTTACTTCGTCGAAAAAACGATACTTAATCGTTTTTTCATCCTCACCTTTCAAGAAAAGTAGGTAAACTACTATGAAAAACGATCTTTTATTACAAGTAATGCGCGAGTCGCGGGAGTACCGCGCACTCAGCGAAAATCTGGCACTTTCAAGAAGAAGGGCAAAGCAGAGACCCTCAGCCGTGACGGGACTTTGCGAGGGTGCCGCCCCCTTGTTCGTAACAGCCCTCGCCTCAGACGAGGCGGTGCAAGGAAGGCGAGTCCTCATCCTTTTCGCCAATGAAAAGGATGCCCTTGAGGAGGCAGGACGCCTGTCGGCAGAAGGGGTAAAGGCATACCATTTCCCCGCCCGAGACTACAATTTCAATAACACCACCGCATCCCGTGAGTACGAGCACTCACGGCTTTTGGTGCTTTCAGAGCTCCTTTTCTCAGACAGCGCCTTCGTTGTCTGTGCAACTGCCGAGGCTGTTCTGCAGGTAACGGTGCCCCCTGAGGAGCTTATCCACCTCACCTTTTCCGTAAAGCAGGATAGCCCTCTTGATCTTGCCCGCTTTACAGAGGTTCTCTCCCGCGGCGGATACCGCCGTGTTGAGCTTTGCGAGGGACCGGGTCAGTTTGCGGTGCGCGGCGGCATCATTGACGTTTATCCCCCCGCCGCAGCTCCTTACAGAATCGAGCTTTTCGGCGATGAAATAGACCGTATCGGCACCTTTGATCCTCAGACTCAGCGCTTTTCCGAGTATATAGACACAGACCTTTTGGTGCCTCCCTCCCGTGAGATCGTTCTCACAGAGGAGAGAAGGGAGCTTATAATCGCCGCCGCCGATAAGCAGATAAAGAAGCTCTCAAAATCTGACGACTCAGACCTTCACTCCATCGAGCTTCTTATGAGGGAGCAGGCGGATATTAAGGAAATGGCCGATTGCGGCTTCCTTGATAAATACATTCCCCTTATCTATCCCGATGGGGATTGCTTCTTCGATTATTTCGACGGACTTCTCGTTATAAACGATACCTCCGCCGTCCGTGATCGGGCAAATGCGGCGGAGGAGCTTCTCTCCCAGTCTGTTCTTGATATGATCAAGGCAGGAGAGATATATTCAAAGGTCACAGGCACGTACGTAAATAACTTCGCCCGTGTTGAGGTGGCAACGGGAGTGCTTCCCACGGTGCTCCTTGACCCATTTGCAAAAAATCACCCAGGAATGGTACCCGAGGCAAGATTTGATTTTGCAACGAGACATATTCCCCCCTTCGCCTCAAATACTCCTCTTATGATGGAGGATCTCTCCCGACTAGTGGAGGCCTCATATAAGTGCGCAGTTCTTTCTGCCAACGAGGTGGAGGCGAAAAATATCGCAAAAATGCTCACCGAAAGCGGCTACAGCGCTGCCGCCTGTGACGGAAGCGCTGACTTTTTTGGCGAAAAGAAGAAGAAATACCCTGTTGCCGTTCTCTACGGAGACTCCTTCCCCGGCTTTGAGCTTGTGGGATCAAGGTTTGCTCTCCTTGACCATTCCGGCGTTTCCGAGGGCCGTCAGCGGGTGCTCAGCCGCCACAAGGGCGCGAAATACAAAAAGAAAACTCAGTCCATTCTCTCATATTCCGACCTTGAGCCGGGAGACTACGTTGTTCACGAGGCATACGGTATCGGTCAGTTTCTGGGCATTGAGACCTTGACCGTGGACGGCATCTCCCGTGACTACGTAAAGATCACGTATCAGGGCACTGATAAGCTTTTTCTCCCCGTTGACCAGCTTGACCTTGTTTCAAAGTACATCGGTGCGGGGGCTGACGGAGGCGTAAAGCTTTCAAAAATGGGCGGAAGCGACTGGACAAGGGCAAAATCAAAGGCCAGCGCATCCGCAAAGGAGATGGCAAAGGAGCTTATCCAGCTTTATGCAAGGAGAAGACGGGCGAAGGGAATCGCATATCCCCCCGATGACGATATGTCCCGTCAGTTTGCATCTGCCTTTGAGTATGACGAAACTGAAAGTCAGCTTTCAGCCATCGACGATATTAACCGAGATATGGAGGCAGGCTTCCCCATGGAGAGGATCGTTTGCGGTGACGTTGGCTACGGCAAAACGGAGGTTGCGCTCCGTGCCGCATTTAAGGCAGTCAACGGAGGCAAGCAGGTAGCAATTCTTGTTCCCACCACAATCCTTGCATACCAGCATTTTCAGACAGCTCTTTCACGATTCCGCGGATTTCCCGTATCCATCGATATGCTGTCCCGCTTCCGCACAAAGGCACAGCAGGAGGAGTCTCTCCGCAAGCTCCGTCGAGGCGAGACGGATATCATCATCGGTACTCACCGCATCATATCAAAGGATATCGAGTTTCACGATCTTGGCCTCGTTATCATAGATGAGGAGCAGAGATTTGGCGTTGCACAAAAGGAAAAGCTGAAGGAGATCGCAATTGGTGCCGACCTTCTCACCCTGACAGCCACCCCCATCCCCCGAACCCTTAACATGGCTATGGGCGGCATTATGGATATGAGCCTTCTTGATGACGTTCCCGGTCTGCGCTCCCCCGTTCAGACCTACGTTATGGAGCACGATGATGCTATCATCACCGAGGCCATCCGCCGCGAGCTCCGCCGAGGCGGTCAGGTATTCTATCTCAATAACAATATCGAATATCTTTATACCCTTCAGGCAAAGCTGAACCGTGACCTCCCCGATGCACGCATCGCCGTTGCCCACGGAAGAATGGACAGGGAAGAGCTTGAGGATATATGGGCAGAGCTTATGAGAGGCGAGGTTGACGTCCTTGTTTGCACCACCATTATCGAAACGGGAGTGGACGTTTCCAATGCCAATACCCTTATTATTGAAAATGCAGACCGATTTGGACTTTCACAGCTTCACCAGATAAGAGGACGTGTGGGACGCTCCTCAAGGAGAGCCTACGCTTACTTCACCTATCCCAAAATGAAGCAGCTCTCCGAGATCGCAGATAAGCGATTGAGGGCAATGAAGGAGTATGCAGCCTTCGGCGCAGGCTTCAAAATTGCACTTCGCGACCTTGAAATAAGAGGTGCGGGCAACCTTCTCGGCTCTCAGCAGCACGGCCATATGGAGGCGGTGGGCTACGATATGTATATAAAGCTTTTGGAGGAGGCAGTCCTTGAGGAAAAGGGCGAAAAGAAAAAGCCCCGCGAGGATTGCGCCGTCAGCATCAAGGCAGACGCGTATCTCCCGAAAAGCTATATCAAGGACGGCGCCCAGCGAATGGAGATGTACAAAAAGATTGCCCGTATTCAGGTTGAGGACGATTTCTCCGATATGATCGACGAGCTTTGCGACCGCTTCGGAGAACCCCCCAGAGCCGCAATGAACCTTTGCCGTATTGCGCTTGTAAGAGGCCTCGGTATCACCGCAGGTATGAAAAAGATCGAGGAGCGTGAAAGAGAGCTTGTCCTTACCGGCGAGTCTCCGGACCTTACCGCAGTTCGAGGGCTGGCTGAGAAGCACCCCGGCAGTGTTCGCGTCACCCTTGGGCAGATGCCTGCCATCGTTGTGAAAAAGCCAAAGGGCAAGCAGACTGCTGACTTTTTGTCAGACCTGTTAACGGAATATATACAATTGACCGCTGAAAAGCAGTAGAAAAACGTATTATTTTGTGTTATTATAGAATATACTTAAAACAAAGGTAAAAAACATGAGAACAAAAAAGATAACGGCTTTTATTCTTGCAATATGCATCGTTGTACCATGTATGCTTCTTGTTTCCTGCAGCAAGTCACCCACAGTTATGACACTTGACGGCTGCAAGTACACCGAGGCAATGTACAGCTACTG
>JAFXFQ010000036.1 GCA_017520365.1 Clostridia bacterium | reverse complement strand
ATGCTGCAATGATCGTAGATATGATCCCTAAAAAGGCCCGTATTGCCGTAGGATTCAGCAACGGGCCAATTAAAGAAAGGATTAATATGCTTATGAAAGGCTATACAAAAAGAATACTCCCGACAATCCTTGCGATTTTTCTTACGCTTCTGTCCTTCGGTTGTGCAAATATTGAGGATGTACCGAAATCCCCTGCAGTCAATAAAAATATCAACATTGGAGCCCCCGACACCGATCATACATCGACCAACGACGATAATGATGATTTCCTGTATTCTTCTATCGAAGACATAGAAAGCTCCGAATATGTGAAATCGGTAAATAAGTATAATAAGCTTAATATTTCTGATACTGTCAGCTATGAAGTAATACTTACAATAGCAAATAGAGATATCACTCTTTACATATCCGCACCAATAAACTATATGACAGTTTCATACCCCACAACGATACATTTCCCTGAAATCACCCCTTTCCACGAAAGCTACGCTTCACTTTTTGCAGCAAACGGTTGCATATCAGTTACTTTTGTCAATTTTAACGCTTTGGCAATGCCGGATGAAACAGAGATGGCTCCCGTAGACACGATGATGGAAATAATGAATGAATGTTCATTTATCGACACGGAGAATATGTTTACCACAGCATCCGGAATAAATTCATATCTTTCATTTATCATAGCCAAAGAATACAGTACACGTATAAAAGGCATCGCAGTTATTGATGCTGTTTGCGATATGACAGCACAGTATAATTTAAACGATAAAAGTGCAATGCTGCTTAATCAACTAATGGGTGGAACACCTGAAGAAGTCCCCACTGAATATGAAAAACGATCGGCGGTAATTTTTGCAAATGAAATTAAATGCCCCGTTCTTATTATGAACTACTTACAAAACTCCGACTTTTCCGTATCTCAGGCAAATGATCTGAAATCAGAAATTGAAAAGTATAACGGCACCTGTAAGGTCGTTACCTTTGACCTACTCAGTTCTGATTTCCACACCGCCCCGGCAGAAAAAGAGCTTATCAACTTCATAACGGAACACAAGAACAAGTAAAACAACACTAACGAAAACGATTAACTAATGTATTCGGCTTGCATGAAGCTCGCCGTATTTACCGTTGCACAACTTTATCGCTGCCCCCAGTAGACCTGGGGGGAGATTTCCTCTCATGAAGGCATCAACTTAAAAAGCCTCCCGATATCGGGAGGCTTTTTTATGCTGTAATTAGTCAGCTACGTAGGGCATGAGTGCAACTACGCGAGCACGCTTGATAGCTGTTGTGAGCTGTCTCTGGTGCTTTGCGCAAGCGCCGCTGATACGTCTGGGAAGGATCTTGCCGCGCTCAGAAACGTACTTCTTGAGACGAACTGTGTCCTTATAGTCGATATGATCGATCTTATCCTCGCAGAACAGGCAAACCTTTCTTCTTCTGCGGTTGTTAGCTCTGGGAGCAGGTCTTCTTTCTGCTCTGGGAGCAGGAGCCTCAGCTTCCTGTGCGGGCTGTTCTACAACAACTTCTTCTGCCTGAACAGTCTTTTCTGTATCCATGTTTCTAATGAAACCTCCATTTCTAATTTAAAGAAAAATCTCTTTTCGTTCGAACTGCTTCCTTCTCTGGTAAACTCAGAAGGGCAGATCTTCATCGTCTCCGATTTCCTCAAACTTCGGTACATCTGCCGAAGCAGCAGGGGTAGCGTATGCAGGAGCTGCGTAGCTTTCGGGAATATAGGGCTGGGGAGCTGCCTCACGCTGTGCAGCGAAGGGGCTCTCGCTTTTAGCATCAACAAAGTATGCCTCGTCTGCCACTACCTCAGTTGCATAGTGCTTCACGCCGTTGTTGTCGACCCAGTTTCTGTTCTGGAGAACGCCTACAACGCAGATTGAGCTTGCTCTTCTGAAGTATCTGGTGATGAACTCTGCAGTCTGTCTCCATGCGGTAACGTTGATGAAGTCTGCGGAGCTGTCCTCTCCGTTCTTGGAACCGAAGCGGCGGTTTACTGCTACGGTGAAGGATGTTACGGAGATGCCGGAGGGGGTGGTCTTAAGCTCGGGGTCTGCGGTGATCCTACCGCCGATGATTACCTTATTGAAATTAAAATTAGCCATTATATCTTCTCCCTGTATAATATATCTTAAAAACTACTAAATCTGTCCTGCAAGGGCCGAAATCAAGCCTCTGCCTTCTTGTCCTCGTGACGGATCACGATGGAACGCATGATGTTCTCGTTGATGCTGAATCTTCTCTCGAGCTCTGCGGGGAAATTAGCATCAGACTCAAAGTTAACAAGAACGTAGTAACCCTCGTTCTTATCATTGATGGGGTATGCAAGTCTTCTCTTGCCCCACTCGTTAACTTCCTTTACAGTGCCGTTCTTCTCGATACGAGCAATGAACTTTGCTGCAACAGCCTGGATCTCCTCATCAGAAAGCTGAGCATCGATGATGAACAGGGTTTCATAAGAGTTAATAAGCTTTTCCATGTTTCTTTACCTCCCTATGGACTTTAGACTGACAGTCCACAAAATTTCTGTCAGCAGAGAGACGGACAAAAATGCCCGTTCTTGTGGATTATATCATTTTCCCCTCCCCGTGTCAACATTTTTGTGTTTTTCGGGAAGGGGAATTTAATATATTTACAATTTGTTAACAATTCGCAAGAAACTCGCCGACTACGGAAAGCTGTCTTTCAACAGATTCCCTTGCAGGTCCGCCGTACACCTTTCTTTCGTTTACACAACGAACAAGATCAAGGCTCTCGTAAACGTCCTCTTCAAAAAGAGGTGTGAAGCTCCTATAGTCCTCAAGAGGCAGCTCGTCAAGGCTTGTCTTTTTATCGATGCAAAGAGCTACAAGACCGCCGGTTATCTTATAAGCATCGCGGAATGCCATTCCCTTTCTGACGAGGTAGTCAGCGCAATCGGTAGCATTCAGAAAGCCGTGGCGTGCGGACTCAAGCATTTTTTCTTTATTGAGGGTAAGGGTATTCAGCATACTTGTGAAGAGCTCGATACATATTTCAGTATTATCAAGAGCATCGAATATAGCTTCCTTATCCTCCTGCATATCCTTGTTGTAGGCAAGAGCAAGACTCTTCATCATTGTGAGAAGAGTAACAAGATCGCCGTATACTCTGCCGGTCTTTCCGCGGACAAGCTCTGCGATATCGGGATTCTTCTTCTGAGGCATAATGGATGAGCCTGTGGAGAATGCATCGTCAAGCTCTGCAAAGGCATACTCGGAGGAGCACCAGAGGATGACCTCCTCAGAAAAGCGTGAAAGATGCATCATAAGGATAGAAAGCGCGCTTGCAAGCTCTATGACGAAATCGCGGTCGGAAACACCGTCCATGCTGTTCTCGGTCACTGCGGAGAAGCCGAGAAGCTTTGCAACGCGGTGGCGGTTGATGGGATATGTGGTGGCGGCGAGAGCGCAGGAGCCGAGAGGCATTACATCTGTCCTCTTCTTAACGTCCTTCAGTCTTTCGCAGTCGCGGATGAACATCTGAGCATATGCAAGGATATAGTGGGCAAAGGTAACGGGCTGTGCGTGCTGAAGATGTGTATAACCCGGCATTACCGTATCTATATTCTTCCCTGCCTTATCAGCTATCTCTGCGATAAGCTTTCTTGTGAGGGAGATGACCTCGTCTATCTCCTCCATAAGATACATTCTTATATCGAGGGCAACCTGGTCATTGCGGCTTCTTGCGGTATGGAGTCTCTTACCTGTTTCTCCGATGCGCTCGGTGAGAACAGCCTCAACGAACATATGAATATCCTCAGCCGTTGGATCTATCTCAAGGGCACCGGATTCAAGATCCTCGAGAATAAGCTTGAGATTCTCTACGATCTTATCCGCTTCACTTTGATCTATTATGCCTGCCTCGCCGAGCATAGTGGCATGGGCAATGGAGCCTTTTATATCTACTTTATACATTCTCTTATCAAAGCTGATAGAGGAATTGAAATCATTAACGCGGGAATTGAGGGCCTTTTTGCTTCTTCCCGCCCACATCTGCTGTGCCATAAATTATGTCCTTTCAAGGAAAAATCGGGGTTGTTAAACAACCCCGTTTTTTATTTTTTTATTAACCAAGGTCGATCTTATCGCCGAGAAGCATGGAACGGACCTTGATGGGAAGACCGAAGAGGTTTATGAAGCCCTCTGCATCAAAGTGATCGTAAACATCATCCTCATCAAATGTTGCAAACGCCTCGGAATAGAGGGAATAAGGAGATGTTACGGATGCGGGAGTTACATTACCCTTATAGAGCTTGACCTTAACATCACCTGTTACGGTCTCCTGGGTCTTATCAACGAATGCGGAGAGAGACTCGCGAAGAGGTGTGAACCACTGGCCGAAGTATACGCAATCTGCGAACTTGCCTGCGATCATCTGCTTGAAATGAGTTGTCTCACGGTCAAGGGTGATGGTCTCGAGGATCTCATGTGCTGCGTAAAGGATCGTTCCGCCGGGAGTCTCATATACGCCGCGGCTCTTCATACCAACAAGTCTGTTCTCTACGATATCGATGATACCGATACCGTTTGCACCGCCAAGCTCGTTGAGCTTGGATACCATCTCAACGCCGTTCATTTCCACGCCGTCAAGAGCGGTGGGAACACCCTTCTCAAAGTGGATGGTGATATATGTAGGTGTGTCGGGTGCCTTTTCGGGAGTTACGCCAAGCTCAAGGATCTCATCGTACTTAGGCTCGTTTGCGGGATCCTCAAGGTCAAGACCCTCGTGGCTGAGGTGCCAGATGTTCTTGTCCTTGGAGTAGTTGGTCTCGCGGCTTATCTT
>JAFXFQ010000005.1 GCA_017520365.1 Clostridia bacterium | reverse complement strand
TTCAAGGCAGGAGCCTGTCACAAAGGTATGCCCCTTTTTGTCAATGATAACGGTGCTTTCATAGCCGCACACCGAGCAAACGGTCAAGGTATAGCCATCCTCCGTGCAGGTCGGGGGAACGGTGGCGGTCGTTTCGGAGTGACCCGTTGCAGGCACCTCCCTTACGGTGCTGCCGTTGCACCAGGAGCATATCAGATAGTCGCTGCCCACCTCAGTGCAGGTGGGAGCAGTGCTGAGATCTTCAACGCGGGTATAGCTGTGAGCACAGGGAAATGCCTCGTATTCTACAGGTGAGAGCGAGATCTGTGTGAAAACGTAGCTGCCCGAGGAGTTTGTGTAAAGCACGTTTATTTTGTCGTCTGTAACAGAGCCGCCTCGCTGGGAGGAAATGTTGATAAGATCGCCCATTTTGGAAACGGAAACAGAGGAGCCCACCTTCACAAAGCTGTAGCCGCCGCTGCCGTTGTATTCCGTTCTGTAAACGGAAAGCTCGCCGTTGTGAGCGGAGATAAGGTTTACGTTGCCCTTGGAGTCTTCATAGAGGCGGAAGCTGAAGCCGCCGCCCTGAACTATATCGTCGGCGATCTTGCCGTTGACCGTGATAGGCCCGTCAAAAAGCTTGACCGCCGCAGAGCCGTTGGAAACGTCCCATACCTGATAGTACCAGGTGGCCTCCGTACCCTTACTGCGGTCCATTGCCGCCTGAATATAAGCCTTGTTATAGGTTATGTGGAGAAGCCTTCTGCCGTCAGCCTCCTGGGTGAGAAGGAAGTCGCCGCCGTTGTTATTCATAATGGCAGGGTAGTAGTTGGAAAGGCGCTTTTCAAGAGTGTAGCGCTCCTCCTGAGTACCGATAACACGGGAGTAGTCAGCGGGGCAAACGCTGTATTCATACATTGTTCTGCTCTCGGTGAGCTTTGGAAAATAGTAAAGATCAAGCTGATCCCAGCAATAGTTAGCCGACCAGCGGGTGATGCCGTGCTGCTGCATATACTGCTGCTCCTCGTAGTAAAGGCCGTTGTTGTTGCCGATCTCCGGGTAGCCGAGGGATGCAGCCTTGATATCTCGCTGGGCGATGATCATAAGGCCGCCGTTTTCGTCAATATATCCGAACATATAGCAGTGACGGGCTTCGATCTTTTTGGAGCGGATGTTGTTCTGCCAGGTGTTGGTCTTCATATCGAAAATAGTCCAGTTAAGAGAAGCGGCCTTCTGACCCTTGACGTAATCACCGCCGGCGTGCATTACCACGATGCGGTCCTTGTATCGGTCATAGAAGCAGGAGGCATAGCCGTAGCCGTCCTTTGCGCCGCCGCTTGTGATGATGGATGCGTATTTTGTGACCTCATCCGTTTCAGCATCTATTCTGTACGCACGGCAGTCAAGAGCCTCTGAAGTATAATTTCTTCTGCTGTCGCTGGTGGAGGTGATGGCCCAAACGTTTTCGTCCTTGTCCACAAGGAGGGATACCTGGCTTGAATCGTAGTATTTCTCGCCTGTGTAGATGGCTTTTGCAGACCCTGTCGCAGGGTCCATCTTAAAGAGAGTCCACTGATTGACCGTCTGATGGTCGGAGTCGGTATAGGTGCCCGTAATATATGCGGCATAATCGCCGTGGGAGGTGTGTACCGTTCTTGTCTGATGATTACCGTGGCCCGCATCGTCTCCCATACCGAGACCGGTGCTTGATTTTATATTGATCTTTGCTCCCACGGTGAAGGAGGGGGAGTCGATCGCCGCCGTCGGCACTGCCGCCGAGCCAAAAAGCAGAGCAAGGGTGAGAAGCAGAGAAGCTATTCTTTTCATAAATGAAATTCCTTTCATAGTTATTCTCATACAATTCTACAATATTTTCATTATGCAGTCAATAAAAAGTTGTCGCCGCGGCGAAGAGCGATATTTTCAAAAAAGAGGGAAACAATAAGAAAAAAAGAAAAAGGAGAATAATGAAATGTATAATGATCTGTTGGAATCGGCAAAGAGAGAGCTCACCTTGCAGAGGGAGCAGTACAGATATCTCCACAGCCGCCCCGAGGTTGGACTTTCACTTTCGGGGACGGTGGAATTCGTTAGTGAAAAGCTGAGAGAGGCAGGGCTTGAAACGGTTGAGCAGCTTTGCGGAGGTGTCGTTGCAACGGTGGGAGAGGGGGAGGAGAGCATCCTCCTTCGGGCAGATATGGATGCCCTTGACATAAGAGAGGAGACTGACCTTGAGTTTGCATCGAAAAACGGTGCAATGCACGCTTGCGGCCACGATATGCACACGGCAATGCTGCTTTCGGCGGCAAGGCTTTTGAAGGAGCGGGAAGGAGAGCTTTCCGGCAGGGTGGTGCTGTGCTTTCAGCCGGGGGAGGAGACCCTTTCGGGGGCAAAGAAAATGCTTGAGGCAGGGCTTATAGAAAAAACGGGGGCGACAAAGGCGGTGATGCTCCACGCTCTGACGGCAACGGATTTCCCTGCAGGCACCGTCATAATCCCACCGTCAGGGGTGGGAGCGGCAGGGGCTGATTTTTTCAGAATTGATGTGCTTGGAAAAGGATGTCACGGCTCAACGCCGTATCTGGGCAAAGACCCGATCCTCGCCCTTGCCGCTATGATAAGCGCCCTTTCGTCCTTAACATCAAGGGAGGTGGACAGCCAAAGTGGAGCTGCGCTGACACTGGGCATGATAAGGGGCGGGAGCAGCTCAAACGTCATACCCGAAAGAGCTTGCGCCTTCGGCACTCTGCGGTCCTATGATGATGGGGAGAGGGAGCTTTTAAGGGAACGGCTGGTGGGTATTTGCGCCCATATAGGCAAGGCCCTTCGCTGTGAAGGAGGGGTGGAATTCACAAGCGGCGCACCGTCCTTTCTTAACGATATGGCTCTTCGGGAAATGGCAATAAAAGCACTTGACAGGGAAGGTATACCGACTTACCTTGTGCCTGAAGGGAAAAAGGGGGGCGGAAGCGAGGATTTTGCCTATGTGAGCCGCAAGATTCCGTCTTTGATGCTTTGCATCAGCGCAGGCGAGAGAAAAAAAGGGTTCAATGAGCCTCTCCATTCTCCGAGAGCAGTGTTTGATGAAGCTGCTCTGCCCTTTGGAGCCGCAGCCTATGCCGCAGTCGCTCTCTGTAGCCTTTTTGGGGACACTACTATGTAGGGGCTTTTTTGAAAAAGCCCTCTGCATTATAGCTGTGAAGCTGTGCTTTTTTTGCTTTTCTGTAATTACTTTTTATATCGGTCAGTGAAAAACTATCTTTTTTTCCAAAAATCAACAAAAGTTGATGTTGAGTTGATGCAATGTTGCAGAAGGAGGAGTATAATAGCCTTGATAATGGATAATTATGTGCCTTCACAGAAAGGAATAAGATAATGAACAAGGTAAAGATCATCACAGACTCCTGCTCCGACCTTTCGGGGGAGCTTCTCGAAAAGTATAATATCGACTATTGCAAAATGGCCATCGTTGAGGACGGTGCAGAGTCACCTGCGATCCTCACCTGGAGCCGTGAGGATGCTCACGCCCTCTACGATAAGATCCGTGCAGGCAAGCGCATCACCACAACTCAAGTCCCCGTGGAGGAATTCACAACGGTATTTACAAAATATCTTGACGAAGGATATGACGTTGTGTACATAGGCTGCTCCTCAAAGCAGTCAGGCTCCGTAAACACAGGCGCCCTTGTGGCAAAAAAGCTTTCTGCATCCTACCCGGAAAGGAAAATATTCTGCATAGACTCTCTTAACGCATCTCTCGGAATCGGCCTTCTCGCCATCGAGGCGGCAAAGCTTGCTATGGCAGATATGGGTGCCGAGGAGATAAACGGGCGCATCTGCGATATCAGAAAGAACGTCAATCAGTTTGTTACGGTACATACTCTCGACCATTTGAAAAAGGCGGGCAGAGTTTCCGCAACCAGTGCGTTTTTCGGAAATCTTATCGGCGTCAAGCCCATCATCATCTCTGACGTAAACGGCGTCCAGACCCCCATTAAAAAGGTCAAGGGAAGACAGACCTCCTTTAAGGAGGCGGTGGCACTCCTTCGTGATACTATGGAGGGCGGCGAGGGGCAGACTGTTTACATTGCTCACGCTGACTGCAGCGACGAGGAGGTAGCCGCTCTTACAGATCTTGTCAAGGCAGAGATACCCGGTGCCGATATATGCACCTGCATCATCGGCCCCATCATCGGTGCCTCTGTAGGACCCGATGCGGTGGGAGTATGGTCACTGGGTAAGCCCGTTACACATTGCTGTGAATAAAAAAGGAGAGCATTGCTATGGATAAGCAGACTCTTGACGGCGTTCAGTACGCCAAAATGATCCTGGCAGGCACGGAAAATCTGAGAGCCCATGCCAAGGATATAAACGATCTTAACGTGTTTCCCATACCGGACGGTGATACGGGAGACAATATGCTCCTTACCATCGTAGGCGGCGCCCGTGCCGCAGGCGAGGGAGAGGAGAATCTTTCCGCCACCGTCCGCCGTATAGCAGACGGTATGCTTCTTTCCGCAAGAGGAAACTCAGGCGTTATCCTCTCCCAGTTCTTCGAGGGCATTGCCCAGGGCTTTGACGGTGTTGAAACTGCGGGCAACGCAGAGATCATAAAGGCCTTCAGATGCGGCGTTCAGTCAGCATACGATGCGGTAATGGTCCCCACGGAGGGTACAATGCTCACCGTTATGAGATCTGCAGCTGAAAGCCTTGAGGAAAGCTCGGATTCCGATCCGGAAACGCTGTTCATTGATTTTCTTGAGGAGGCGCAGAAAACTCTTGATAAGACTCCCGATATGCTCCCTGTGCTCAAAAAGGCCGGCGTTGTGGACTCAGGCGGCGCGGGACTTATCTGCATTATCGAGGGTATGCTGAAGGGCCTTCGCGGCGAGGCTGTAGAGCCTCTCGGCAAGGAGGAGGCCGAGGAGAGCGGAGAGATAGATATCAGCCTCTTCACAGAGGACAGCGTTCTTGAATTCGGCTATTGCACAGAGCTTCTGCTGAGGCTCCAGAGAGCAAAAACAGATATCGATGCATTTGACGTTTCTGCCCTCACCGACTATCTTCAGTCCGTTGGCGACTCTGTTGCCTGTGTGAAAAACGGCTCGGTAGTGAAGATCCACGTTCATACAATGACTCCTCATAAGGTCCTTGAATACTGCCAGCAGTACGGCGAGTTTCTGAAGCTGAAGATCGAGAATATGTCCCTCCAGCACAATAACGCCGAGGCACAGAGGGAGGAAGATGATGACCTGCTCCCGGAAAAGGATATAGGAATCGTGGTTGCTTGCTCAGGCAGCGGCATAAAGGAGCTTTTTGCAGGCATCGGAGCCGACATTATAGTTGATGGCGGACAGAGCAACAATCCCTCCACAGAGGATTTTCTGCAGGCATACAGAAGAGTCAATGCAAAAACTGTTTTCGTTTTCCCCAATAATTCAAATATCATCTTAACTGCCCGTCAGGCGGCGGCAATGTATCCTCAGAGCGACGTTCGAGTGATAGAGAGCCGCACCGTTGGAGACGGCTACGCCGCTCTTTCCATGCTGGATACATACTCAAGTGATGCAAACGTTATAGAGGAGGCCCTGAAGGAGGCAATGGAGGGCACCGTCACCGCAGAGATATCAAGAAGCGTCCGTGATACAGAGGATACCGCGGTGGGCGAATATATCGGCTTTGTGGGCAAGGATATTCTCGCCTCCTGCGCCGACCGTATGGAAACTGTCAGAAAGACCTTTGACAGCATTGACCTTTGCGATCACGAAATATGCATCCTTATCCACGGCTCGTCGGTAACCCCTGATGAAGCGGCTGCAGCAGGCGCATATTTCACCTCCAAGAACCCCGGCAAGGAGGCCTATATAGTAAACGGTAAGCAGGAAATATATGATTATATTCTGATCCTCGAATAAAAAACAAGGCTGTTGCTCCGCAACAGCCTTGTTTTTTACTACCGTTCGACAAATCGGAGTTTAACGGGTAGAAATTGATGTGATGGTAGGGGACGGCGCCCTCGACGTCCCAAAAGCAAGATGGAAGAATTGTGCGACAAAATGGCTATCAATCCTTGTGCTACAGACGTTTGGTATTGATGTATATGTT
>JAFXFQ010000004.1 GCA_017520365.1 Clostridia bacterium | reverse complement strand
CGGCAGCGCAGACCAACGAATACGGCACAGAGGTCATCGTTGACAAAAACGGCATCGTTATTACCGCTCCGAAGTACGGGATCTGCAAAACGGCTATCCCCGAAGAGGGCTACGTGCTCTCAGGCATCGGAAACGGCTACACCTGGCTCTACCAAAACGTGAAGATAGGCAGCTACGTTGTTCTTGACCGGGAGGGCGGCACGGTTACCGTTTACAGAAGCTACGGCGACTACCTTTACTCTCTCGGAAAAACCTTGAATCTGGGCGAAGCCTACGGTATTCTGCCCACACCTCAGAGAGACGGCTACTATTTCTGCGGCTGGAAGGACGCAAGCGGCGCATCCGTTACGGAGGACACCATCGTCACAAGCTGTGAGGATCCCGTGCTCTACGCTGACTGGAAGCCCATACACACTATCTCCTTTGATATAAACGGCGGCCAAAGCTACGTTGCAAAGACCGTGGCAAGCGGCATCAACGTCAGCAGAGGCTCAAACACTCTCATTATATATATGGACCGCACCACAACGGGCACTAACATCTACGGTGCCGAGGCAATAGTTGATGCAAGCGGAAGGATCATCGCCGTATACACATACGGCCGCGGCAACAATCAGATCCCCGAGGGCGGATTCGTTCTTTCGGGCCACGGCACTATGGCCGATTGGATAAAGGGCAATCTTTTCGCAGGCTATTACGTTAAGGTCAGCAGCACCACGGTCCGCGTTTTCAAAACGGAGATAGACCGAGACACCTACGGCAACGCGACGCTCAGCTTCGTTGACGGAGAAACCATCGGTGCACTCCCCACCCCCAACAAGAATGGCTACGACTTTGCAGGCTGGACCTGCAACGGAATTCGCCTGAAGGAGGGTGACACCATCAAAGCAAGCGCCGTGTACGTTGCGGAATGGGCGCCGACAGAAATAACGGTGACCCTTGATGCAAGCGGCGGCTTCTTCAATCCTGCAATATCAAATACTGCCTCGGGAAAGAACACCTCGAGAGGCGCAAATCAGCTTATAATCTACGACAGAGAGAGCGGAAAGACCTCAACGGGCACAAACGATTACGGCTGTGAGGTCATCGTTGACAGCAACGGCATCGTAACAGCTATCCGCGGCTACGGCAAGGGTAACTCCGACATTCCGGAGGGCGGATTCGTGCTTTCAGGTCACGGCAGTGCTGAAAAATGGCTTTATACGAATATCAAGGTGGGAGACAGCATTATTCTTGAAGGATACGAGATCTCTGTTTATCAGAAATCCGTATCCATCCCCTCCATTCAGGTAAAGGCATACTATTCTGCCGCGATCACCTACCTTCCCGCACCTGAAAAAAAGGGCTCTACCTTTATTGGCTGGTATCTTTCCGATGGCACTCAGATCACGGACAGAACCCCCATTACCTTCACAACAAACGATTTCACCCTTTATGCAAAATGGAGATCGGAATAAAAAAACGCCCCTTAGTCGGGCGTTTTTTTGAGTGAAGAGATAAGAGAGAAAAGAGAAGAGAAAAGGTGCAAAACCGCAGCGGCGGTTTTGAATTTTAATTATAAAGAGTTCGATAAATCGGAGTTTGAAGGAGGAATTATGCAAAACCTTTTTTGAAAAAAAGGTTCTGCACTCCAAAAAACTTTAAAAAAGAAGAAAAAAACAAAAAACATTCCTTTTTTTAAGGTTTTTTGGGGGCGTGGGGGGCTTTTTGCAAAAAGCCCTCCACATAGCCTATCCCCTTCATACTCTGATTTATCGAACTGTTAAAAAAGCAAAAAGCTGTTGCGAATGCAACAGCTTTTCCGGTTATTTAAGCTCCTTGGGGCTGCCTTCATATCCTACGAGGTAGCCGCCCTCCTCTGCATAAAAGCTGCAGAGTGCGCCTGTAGTATGGATGGAAACATCGGCAGCGGGATAATTATCAACGATGATATCGCGAAGCTTTTCAGCGTTTGCAAGGCTCTTACAATGGTGGATACGCACTCTCTGGCCGCGATAGCCGTGCTCCTTCATTTTAAGATACGTTTCGACAACTGCTTTCTCGGAACCTCTTATCTTGGATACGACCTCAAGGGTGCCCTCAAGGCTTGCTTTTCCTACCATTCTGATTCCGAGAACGCCTGTGAGCTTTGCGATGGCGGGGTTGATCCTTCCGTTGTTTGCAAGGTTTCTGAGAGATTCAAGGCAGAAAACAAGGTGCGTTTTATTCTTGTATTCGATGATCTCCTTTTTGATCTCCTCGAAGGACTTGCCCTCGGCAATAAGGGCTGCCAGCTTATCAACTATAAGGGCGCACTCGGGGCCTGCTGTAAGTGTATCAATAACGTAGCCCTTTCTGGACGGATCCTCTTCAATGAAATCTCTCACTGCAAGGGTTGCGCTGTTGTAGCTGCCGGAGAGGTTTCTTGTTATGGTCACGCAAAATACTGCATCACAGCCCTGAAATGCTTCATTCCATTCGGCAACGTTGGGACAGGATGATTTTGACTCGCCCTTGTACTTTTTAAGGTCCTCGGTCATACCGAACACGTCAAGGTCGGCATTATCTACGTATTGCTTTTCGCTTGTGATTATCTTGAGGGGAACGGAAGCATAATTGACACCGTCAAAGGCGAAAATGTCGGATGCAGAGTCGGAAACTATTCTGATATTCATATTTTTACCATTCCTTTCTTTGATGCGACGATATTATAACAGTTTATTGAAAACTTGTCAACGGTTTTTAAAAAACTTGTTGACAGAATGAATTTTTTCGGCTAAAATGATGGCATGAAAAACGATATTAAAGGCCTTTTTGCAGAAAAAGTGCAGGATTTCCGTTTGCCCGCATATTCCGAGCTGCCAAGCACAGGCCTCTATCTGGAACAGGTAACCAAATATATAAACGGACTTATCTCACCCCTGGGCTTTGCACCTCTCACGCCGTCCATGATAAGCAATTACGTGAAAAAGGGTGTTATCGATTCCCCTGTAAAAAAGCAATACTATGCGGAGCATATAGCATATCTCATATTTGTGGGAATGGGTAAAAACGTTGTGTCCATTGATGAGATATCCTATATCTATGATTACCAGAAAACCATCTATCCGTGCGACGTGGCATACGATTACTTTTGCACAGAGCTCCTCAACGTGCTCAGATACAATGCGGGCCTCCAGGATGAGATGGAAAACGTCGGCACCACCAACACCGAGCTGAAGCTGATGCTTCGCAGCGTTATCATCTGCCTCTCCCATCTTATCTTCGTGACAGAATCCATCAGGGAGTTTAAGAGACGTGAAGAGGACATTGGAATGAATAATGAATGATCACGGTTCACTTCCGCCACGGCGGAAGTGTTCTTTTTTATTGTAAAGAACCCGATAAATCGGAGTTTGAAGTGTAGATTGATCAGTCGGTAGGGGACGGCGCCCTCGACGTCCCATTGCAAACATAACATATACATCAATACCAAACGTCTGTAGCACAAGGATTGATAGCCATTTTGTCGCACAATTCTT
>JAFXFQ010000035.1 GCA_017520365.1 Clostridia bacterium | reverse complement strand
GCTTTCATGAACCAAACGTCAAATTGCATCCGAAAAGTACGCGATAGAATATTGTTTTGTTCACGGCGGGAGCGAGCCCCCGCCCTACAACAGTATCGTTCATTTTCAGTGCAGACATATCGTTTGTTCGTATTTTCCGTTCATCGTGCAGATGGGCGGGCGAACACAGTTCGCCCCTACGGCAACGCGAGTGCAGATCTCCCCTTCAAACTCCGATTTATCGGGACGTTTACGATCAGAAGCCACCAAAAAAACGCCCCGAGGGGCGTTTTTCAGTTTTTATCAAAAGCAATGACCTCTTCGCCGTTCAGTATGCGAACGGTATCATTCTCGATCTTCTGAACAAGGTCAGTGAGGACGTAGAATTCACCGACGCCGTTTACCGTAACGAGAGAATGTCTCGTTGAATATCTGTAAAAGGCAAGGGTGGTCTCCTCCCCGTTAAGGGTGGTATAGGTGAATTCAAGATAAGCGTTATTCTTATCTGCGATGAGCGCCTCCATCTCCTCCTCAGTGAGAGAGCAGTACTCGTCGTTGACATAGTAATCCTTCAACGCCAAAGCAAGGAAGGACTTATAATACTGGCGGAAGTTGGCAATGCCATCCTCATTGAGGGATTCGCCGTTCGCCTTAACGTAAAGCAGCTCCTTTCCATCCTCGGAATAAGAGTGGGAAAGGTCATAATTCACATCCACCTTATCGCTCTTAACAGTCATATTTGAAATGTTGGTGATATACTGTTGGAACATATACTCGTCCACCCAATCGAGAAGGTCGTACTCAAGGAACTCAAAATTCTCCGCAGAACACTTGGCAATTACCGTGGGCATAAAGTTTGAATGAGCATAATAGAAGCCGTCCTCCTGCAGCTCGCTGAAGGAAACCTCAAAGGGTGCATCGGCATACTTAAAGGTCATCTTGTGCGCAGGCTCAAGCAGGCCGTACTCTTCAAGATCCTCATACGTAACGCCAAGCTTTGCGCAGCCATCCGCGTTAAGCTGAATAAAGGAATATACCAGGTTGAAATATATGGAGCTGTTGGGATAATACTCTGTGGGGTAGTCCATCATAACCTCCGCCAGAGCATTTTTATTCACCATCTCATCCTTATCAAGAAGTCGGAGGCTGAAAAGCTTTTCTCCGTTCTTATACATGGTAAAATCCTCGGTGAGGTAATAGTCGTCCTTGGAGATGCCCGCAACAAGAACGGGCTGTACGTATTCCTCAATGGGAACGAGAACTGTTTTTTCAATCGCCACGTCCAAAACGTATGCGCTTTTTCTGCCTTCAAGCTGGCAGTAGTATCCGCCGCCGGTGAGAAGCTTATCGCCTACAAGCACCGTATAGGAGCTGCCGTCCTTTGCAGTTACGGTCCAGCTTGCCCGGGGCTCATCAAGACCGTATTCCGCTATCTTTTCATCGGAAAGATTGGATCCAACCTTTGTTTTGGCCAGGGTATAGGAGGAAATGTTCAAAAGAGTTGCAAACAGCTCCTCATCAAAGGTAACGTTATCGTAGCCGCGGATGCAATAGCCTGCCTCGCCTACGTTTTCAAAGGTAAAGCTTCCGTGCTCATTATTAACGGTCACGTTATCGATCTCACCTCTTGTGAGATTTTTGAACATAAAATACCTTTCAGTGATGTCAAACACCTCTCCAAGCTCCGTTTCAGGAATCTCCTTTTCGGTCTCCTTGGGAGCAGTCACAGGTCTTATGACAGCGAAATATACAACGAGGGAAACGGCAAAGACAGCGGCAAGAATTATTGCAAATATCCCCTGCCTTCTCATAAGTTCTTTCTCCTTACGTATACAACTATGCCGCAGGCAGCAATGATCACGGGAAGAACCACGGTGAGTGCAACGGTCCAGCCGTTTGCATCGGCGGTGGTAACGATAAGCTCGGTATCGTCAAGGACCTTATATTTGATATCGGAAACGATGCGCTCTCTGCCTGTTATCTGCATTGCGTTAAAGATGATATCGCTGTTGGCAAAGCTCTTGGAGCGAAGCCACTCTGCCTTTGTATACTCTGCGCTTCCGCAGGCCATAACGTAGGAGTAATATCTTTCGTTTTCCACGATCCTCTCCTCACGGGTGACCGTCATAAGAGCCTCGCCGCCGGCAGGAGTCTCAACTCCGTCCTTTACGGCAACGGCACTGTCGTGGGTAAGGAGAACGGGGGATGCCACACGGGTGCCGTCAAGGGCGTTATCAGCATCAAAAAGAAGCTTGATGGGAGATGCGTTTCTGACAACGGTTCTGGGAGACGTATCAAGCTTTGCAAGGTCAAGGTAGAGGGAGGCGCCGAGGGAGCCCTCGTCATATGCCGCCACAACGGCCTTACCGTCAACGCTGAGGGAATTTTCGGAATCCTTTATATGAGTATCGGGAGTGAAGGCAATTCCCCACTCGCTGAGAAACTCGGAGAGATTTCTGAGGTTTCCTGAGTACTTGGGGTCGGAGAACACCATAAGGCAGCCATAATCGTCAAGGAATGCATCAAGCTTGTCTATCTCGTTTGCCTTATCGGATTCGATGCCTGCAAAGTCGGTCACGGGATTGTTGATGACAACGATTCTTGTACCGTCAGCAAAGTCCTCCTTGGAAAGGTCGATATCCACGACCTTGAAGCCCGCATCCTCAAAAAGAGTCTTAAAGGCAATGGCATCGGCACCAACGGTCTCGCCGTGAGCGGTGGTAAATGCCACGGTGGGCATCGCTGTCTGAGTCATGGAAAGGATGGCGCTTACCAGCTTATTCTCGCCGTGGTATGCCCATATGGAGCCGTCATCATTATTTACAAAGAACGCCTCAATATTGAAAAGGCGGAATTCCTCTCCGCAGGAAACCACAACGCTTGTAGTGTATATATCCTGTGCGGCAGTTGTATAAAATCTCTTGAAGAAGGCAGGGTTCTTCACTATATCAACGCACTCAACGTTGATGTTCTTAAAGTCCCTCTCCATTTCGAGGGAAGTCTGATAAACGTAGTAAAGATAGGGACTTGTGGCCGCTACCTTGTCAGGCGCGACGGTGAAATAAATGTTTATCTCCTTATCCAATGACTTTTCTACGTTTGCCAAAATAGCCTTTGTATCATTGCCGAGAGTGAACACCTGACCCTCTGTCATATCCACATACCAGAGGAAATGTTCGGCAAGTGCATAAATTCCTGTATTGAAAATTATTACAATGGCAATAAACAGGACAGTGGTGGCAGTCTGCAAAAGAGCGAATTTCTTTTTCTTTGAGTTATCAAAAAATCTTCTTCTCACGGTAGCACCTCCTTAAGCAAGCCTGCGCTTCTCATAGGTGCGCACGGTGAGGAACAAAAATACGATACAGATAGAGATATAGTAGATCAGGCTGGCAATATCAAAGATACCGCGGGTGAAGTTAAGGTATCTGGAATAAATGGAGAGCCAATCAAGAATTACTCTGAGGAGATAAGAGTCTATTAGGCTGTTGAGAACTGCAGCAACAACAAGGCCCGCAAGAATGCCGATGGTACCGATGGCCGCAACGAAGAGGCTTTCTGTCAGAGATGATACAAAAACGCCGATGGCGATGAAGCACATACCTACGAGCATGATACCGAAGGTACAGCCGAGTATCTTTGCCCAGTTGGGATTTGTTGCAAAGGCGCCGAGAACAAAGAAATACGTGCAGCTCACAAGAAGAGTGCCTGCAAACATAGTAAATGCGGCAAGGAATTTAGCCATCACCATTGAGAAAAGGCTGACGGGAGAGGTAAGCAAAAGCTGCTCTGTGCCGTTTTTCTTCTCCTCGGCAAAGCTTCTCATTGTAAGAAGGGGGATGATGATGATGTAAGCATACAGCAGGAACTGATAGTAGGATGAAACGTCTGCCGTTTTCATCTGGAGAGTTGAAAAGGCAAAAAGGAAACCTGATGCGCAAAGGAACACCGCCGCAAAGATATAGCCTGTGGGGGTGGTAAAATATGAGCGCATCTCGCGCTTATATATAGCAAGCATTATCTTCTTCCTCCTCTTCTCTGCTTCTTTTCGGCAAGACCTGTGTCGGTGAGCTTGATGAACACCTCTTCAAGAGAAGCGCTTTCAGTCTCAAGAGAGATTATGGGCCAAGCGCGCTCAGCCATTGCCATAAAGAGATTCTTTCTCATATCATAACCGTTTTCGCTCTCAATACGATACGTAAAGCTATCCTTTTCTCGCTCACCTGCGATCTCAACGTAGGAAACGCCGTTTACCTCCTTGAGGACTGCAAGGACCTCCTTTTGGGGTCCGCAGATCTTAACGGAATAGCGTGCGCTTTCGTTGACGGCACGGCTGATGCTGTCTGTTCTTTCATCTGCGAGGATCTTGCCCTCGTTGATGATAACTATCCTGTCCGCCACAGACTGCACCTCTGAGAGGATATGGGAGGAAAGGATAACGGTGTGCTCGCGTCCAAGCGTTCTTATAAGGTTTCTGACCTCGATGATCTGCTTTGGGTCAAGACCTACCGTGGGCTCGTCGAAAATAAGCACCTTGGGATTGCCCACAAGTGCCTGAGCGATACCGACTCTCTGCTTGTATCCCTTGGAAAGATGCTTGATAAGCCTTTTCTTAACGTCGGAAAGTCTTGTCACCTTAAGTATCTCCTCAAGGTGTTTTTCACGGTTGAATTTCACGCCCTTCAGGTCATAAACAAAGCTGAGATACTCAAAAACAGTCATGTCTCCGTAAAGCGGGGGCTGCTCCGGGAGAAATCCGATGTTCTTTTTTACAAGCTCGGGCTTTTCGGAGATATCCTCTCCGTCAATGGTGACCTTTCCCGACGTGGAGGAAAGATAACCTGTCATAATGTTAAGGCAGGTGGACTTTCCCGCACCGTTGGGGCCGAGAAAGCCTATTATCTCCCGCTCGCCTGCACTAAAGGATATCCCATCAAGGGCAAGGAGAGATCCGTACGCCTTTACAAGGTTCGAAACTTCGATCATATATCGTATACCTCACAAAAATTTGCATAACTTACTAATTTAGCATTATAACATAAAAGCAGCCGTGTTGTACAGATAAATATTTATTTTTTTCACGAAGACCAAAAAATTTACAAATTGAAAGCCCGCCCTCCCTGCACAGCACGATAAATCGGAGTTTAACGGGTAGAAATTGATGTGATGGTAGGGG
>JAFXFQ010000034.1 GCA_017520365.1 Clostridia bacterium | reverse complement strand
GGGTGAGATACTTCGCGAGGCGCGCGGTGAGGGCGGATTTGGCTATGATCCCCTATTTTTCGTGCCCGAAAAGGAAAAGACCTTCTCCGAGCTTTCTCCTGAGGAAAAGAATGAGATAAGCCACAGAGGAAGAGCTATGAGACTCTTTGGCGACAATATAAATAATTTGTTTGAGGACTGAAATTTATGATTACAAGTAAGCAGAGAGCGACCCTTCGTAAGCTTGGCCACGATCTCGATACCATCTATCAGATCGGCAAGGGCGGCTTTGGTGAGGAGATGCTTAAAGGTATAGACGCAGCTCTTGACGCAAGAGAGCTCATTAAGCTTCGCACCCTTGATAACTGTGATTACAGCTCAAAGGAAGCGGCAAATATTATAGCAGAGGAGCTTCACGCCGACGTTGTCAGCGTAGTTGGCTCAAGATTCGTTCTTTACCGCCAAAGCTCCAAGGAAAAGAACAGAAAGATCATTCTTTGATATGAACATAGGTCTTTACGGAGGCACCTTCTCGCCTCCCCACATAGCTCACGTAAGAGCCGCAAGGCTGTTTATCGAAAGGGCAGAGCTTGATAGACTATTGGTGATGCCCGCAGGAATTCCTCCTCATAAGCAGGCAGATAAGTGGGGAAGTGCAGATCATCGATTGGAGATGACCCGCCTTGCCTTCGGCTCCTTCGCCGAGATATCCGAATACGAGATAGCAAAAGAAGGCAGAAGCTATACGGTGGAAACTCTCCGTTACCTTCGGGAAAAGTGCCCCTCTGATAAGCTTTTCATGCTTGTGGGTGAGGATATGTTTCTCTCACTTGAACAGTGGCGTGAGCCTGCGGAGATCATGAAGCTATGTACCGTAGTGGCTATGAGAAGAGCGGATATGCCTGCTTCTGTAATGGAAACGAAGAAAAAAGAGCTTGAAGAGGCCTTCGGTGCAAATATCATACTTATGGAGGCAGATCCCCTTGAGCTCTCCTCCACCGAAGTAAGGGAAAAAACGGCAAAAGGAGAAGATACAAAAGCGCTTCTGCCTGATGCTGTATATGAATATATAAAAGAACACGGACTTTACAGAAATGACAGCTGAAAGAATAACCGTAACAGATGAGATGCTTGATGTTCTCCGAGAGAAGGTTCAGGCATATCAGACAGGAAAAAGATATAACCATACTCTCGCAGTGGAAAGAGAGGCAAAGGCTCTCGGTGAGCTGTTTTTGCCTGCGGACGTTTCACGTCTTCGCGCGGCTGCTCTTCTCCATGATATAACAAAAGTCCTAGATACAGAAAAACAGTTGAAAATATGCGAAGAGTTTGGTATAATAATTAGAAACGAAGACGCAGCTTCTCCAAAGCTTTTCCACGCGAAAACGGGAGCGGCCCTTGCAAAAAAGGATTTTTGCGAGTATTGTGATGCGGATATCGTTTCGGCCGTAAGGTGGCACACCACCGCCAGAGCGGGAATGAGCGTTTTTGAAATGATAGTGTACCTTGCGGATTATATTGAGGATACCCGCACCTTTGAGGATTGCGTAAAGCTGAGAAATATGTTTTACGAGGGAATTTCAAGAGCGGATTCTCTTGAAGAGCGCCTCAGCGTCCTCAGAAAAACGATGATAACCTCTCTCGATATGACAATAGCCTGTCTTATCGGTGAGAGTGCCCCCATTGACAGAGATACGGTGGAGGCAAGAAACTGGTTTATCCTGAACGAAATCCGTATCTGAGAGGAGAGGTAAGCGTATGACAGGTATCAGAAAGCTTTCGCTGAAGCTGTTACCCAGAATAGGAGCGGTAGCACTTGCGGCCATAATGGCCTTTGGCGTATTGTTTGTAGACTATTTTGTCCTATATAGCCCCGAGGTCAATAACGTGACGGACGGTGTTATCAATAATATTAAAGGTGAATCCGGCAGTCCCTCATCCGGTATGAATGATTTCGGTTTTGATGATGAAGACCTGGGCTTTGGCGGATCGCCTACGGTAAACGGTAAACCCGTTGACGATGATGACAGAGAAACCTCGGATAAGATATATAACTTCCTTATAATGGGACACGACAGAGTTGCACGACTGACGGACGTTATTATGCTTATCAACTATAATATCGAGATGCAGCGTATCACTATTATGCAGATACCCAGAGATACGTATATAGAGATTCCCGATTATGATTACCATAAAATAAACGGCCTTTATAACTATTATTGCGATAAGGCCGCTCGCGATGGACACAGCGATCCCGAGCTTGCAGGATGTAAGATGACGGAAAGATTCCTTGAAAAGAACCTTGCCATCGATATTCAGAACACTGCAGTAATGGACCTTGACGGCTTTGGCGGCATAGTTGATGCTATTGGCGGTGTTGATATGAACGTTCCCATGCGAATGTATTACCATGACCCAGAGCAGGGATTGCATATCGACCTTCAGCCCGGCTATCAGCACCTTGACGGTAATCAGGCGGAGCAGTTTATCCGTTACAGAGCAGGCTTTGCAACGGGAGATATCGGAAGAGGAAACGCACAGAAGGTGTTCATTGCAGCATTTATCGATAAGCTTCTCTCAAGCATTAAGGACGTGTCCACTATTACCGCTATTACCAATGACGTTATCAAGCACATAAAAACAGACATCGGCGTGGCGGATATCATATTCTATGCAAAGCAGTTTGTCGGCCTTGGTAAGAATACAAAGGCAGTGTCACTCTCAAACGTTTGGATGATGACCATGCCCGGAAGAGATACTATGTATAACGGACAGTCCTATTACGTTATGAATAAGGCTTACGTTTCAGAGATCACCTCCGAATATTATAATAAAGACTTTATAAAGGAAAACGGTCAGTTCATCCCCATCAAGTGGGACTTCGACGTAAACGAGGTGTTTACCTCCGATAGCGGAACCATCAGAGATATCTATCTCACCGATAAGGATAGCGGCGGCGTTTATTTTGAAAAATACAATGCTGCAGATATCGAGGAGAGTGGAGTAGAGCTGCACTAAATGGAAAGCACGGTGAAAAAATGAAAAGAACAGTTGCATTGCTTCTTGCGGTACTTTTAATTCTTTCCGCAGTCGGCTGCGCTCAAAGGACTAACGTTAAAACTAACGGAATGGACACCAATGCAGACGGTACAAAGAAGGAGATCGCCTCTAAGGACAAATACAACTTCCTTGTTATGGGATATGACAGAATTGCCATGCTTGCAGACGTTATAATGCTTGTCAGCTTTGATACAGAAGATAAGAATATGACCATAATGCAGCTTCCCCGTGACACTTACGTGGAGGTAGAGGATAACTCCTATCACAAGCTGAACGGTATATTCAATCATTTCGTAAGCAAAGCAAAAAAGGAGGATAGCAAGACCCCTGAAACAGACGGATGTAATATGACTGCCGAGTATCTTGAAAAGGCTCTCGGTATACCGATACATTACAGCGCCGTTATGGATCTGGACGGATTCGGAAATATAGTTGATGCTGTAGGCGGTGTCAACTTCTACGTGCCCTATCCCGTCCATTACGAGGACCCCGCACAGAACCTTTATATACACCTTGAGCAGAAAAGATATAACCTGACAGGCGATCAGGCAGAGCAGTTTGTCCGCTTCAGAAGCGGATATGCCAATGCTGATCTCGGCAGGGGAGATGCTCAAAAGATGTTTATGACAGCCTTTATGGAATCCGTTAAGGCAAATATCGGTCTCTCCAACGTGGCAAACGTGGCGGGAGCGGTAATCAATAACGTAAATACTTCAATGAAGGTTGGAGACATAGTAAGCTTCGGTAAGGCATTTCTCAGCGTTGAGCTGGAAAACACCCTGATGTTTACGGCTCCCGGTGAGCTTGCTTCGTCGTACTACGTTCTCAATAAAGAAAGCATGAAAAATGTTCTCTCCGAGTATTTCAATATATTTGAGGAGGATCTTACAGACGAAGAGGTCGATAATGACGGTATCTTCTGTGATGAGGATAACGAAGCCGTCTTGGAGTCTTACGAAAAGCCGGCAGATGAGCTTAAATTTGATATCCATAACGCAAGCGACGTTTCAAAGGACGATATATACGTCCCCGTAAAATGATAATAAGAAAGGATCAGCATAAATATGGAAAACATTATGAATAACGATGCCCCCGCGGCAAAGATCACCCTTCCCGAAAACGCAACACCCCGTGACATCGCAGAGTTTGCAGTAAAGGTGCTTGATGCAAAGAAGGCAAAGGATATAAAGCTTCTCCACGTTGAAGAGCAGACAGTTATCGCAGATTACTTTGTTGTTGCAACAGGTAACTCCACAACTCAGGTAAGCTCCCTCTCCGAGGAGGTCGAATTCCGTCTCTCCGAGTACGGGATCACCCCCCGTGCCATCGAAGGCTCCAGAGGTGACTCATGGATCCTTTCCGACTATTCCTGCGTTATCCTTCACGTGTTTAACCAGGATGCCCGTGATTTCTATAAGCTTGAAAAGCTTTACAGCGAGGGCAGCGAGATCGCAATTGAGGATATCCTCACAGAGGACTGAGTCCTTTACATAATAAAAGAAAATAATTCCACCCCGGAGAAAAATAAAAATGAAGTACGATTTTAGAGAAATTGAAGCCAAGTGGCAGAAAAAATGGGAGGAGAAAAAGGCTTTTGAAGCGGTAGATTTTTCCGAAAAGCCCAAGTTCTTCTCAATGGTAGAGTTCCCCTATCCCAGCGGCGCAGGTATGCACGTTGGACATATCAAGGCTTATTCCGGCCTTGAGGTAGTTTCCCGCAAGCGCAGAATGGAAGGCTATAACGTTCTTTTCCCCATCGGATTTGATGCCTTCGGCCTCCCCACAGAGAACTACGCGATCAAGACAAACACCCATCCCAGAGTAGTAACAGATAAGAACATCGCAAACTTCACAAACCAGCTGAAGCGCGTGGGCTTCTCCTTCGATTGGTCCAGAGTTATTGATACCACGGAAGAGGACTACTATAAGTGGACTCAGTGGATCTTCAGAAAGATGTTCGATAAGGGCCTCGTGTTCCGTGATAAGGCTCTTGTAAACTATTGCCCCTCCTGTAAGGTGGTTCTTTCCAACGAGGACTCTCAGGGCGGTAAGTGCGATATCTGCCACTCAGATATCGTTCAGAAGTCCAAGGACGTTTGGTATCTCCGTATCACAGAGTATGCCGATAAGCTCCTCCAGGGCCTTGATACTGTTGATTATCTTCCCAATATCAAGATGCAGCAGGAGAACTGGATCGGTAAGTCCACAGGCGCATTTGTAAAGTTTGCCCTCAAGGATACAGACGAGCTTCTTACAGTTTATACAACACGTCCCGACACACTTTTCGGCGTGACCTTTATGGTCATGGCACCCGAGCATCCCATCATCGATAAGTACGCAGATAAGATCGGCAATATGACAGAGATCGAAGCGTACAGAGCCGAGTGCGCAAAGAAAACAGAATTTGAGAGAACTCAGCTGGTTAAGGACAAAACCGGTGTCTGCATTGACGGCTTTAAGGCTGTGAACCCCGTAAACGGAAAGGAGATCCCCGTTTATATTTCCGACTACGTTATGATGGGCTACGGCACAGGCGCTATCATGGCAGTACCCGCACACGACCAGCGTGACTACGACTTTGCAAAGAAGTTCGGTATTGACATCATCGAGGTTATAAAGGGCGGAGATATCTCTGTTGAAGCATACGCAGGCGATGGAGAAATGGTAAATTCCGAATTCCTTAACGGCTTCACAAATAAGAAGGACTCTATCAAGAGAATGATAGAGGAGCTTGAAAAGAAGGGCCTCGGTGAAGGCGGCGTTCAGTATAAGATGAAGGACTGGGCATTCAACCGTCAGCGTTATTGGGGCGAGCCTATTCCCATCGTTCATTGCGATAAGTGCGGAATCGTAGGCGTTCCTTATGAGGAGCTTCCTCTCCGTCTTCCTCCTATGGAGAACTTCGAGCCCGGTCAGGGCGGCGAAAGCCCCCTCGCAAAGCTTACAGACTTTGTAAATTGTAAGTGTCCCAAGTGCGGAGAACCTGCAAAGAGAGAAACTGATATAATGCCTCAGTGGGCAGGCTCCTCCTGGTACTTCCTCCGTTATATCGACCCCAAGAACGAGTGCGCCTTTGCAGATCACGATAAGCTCAAGTATTGGCTTCCCGTTGACTGGTATAACGGCGGTATGGAGCACGTTACCCGCCATATGATCTATTCTCGCTTCTGGCATCACTTCCTCTATGACATCGGCGAGGTTCCTACCAAGGAGCCCTACGCAAAGAGAACTGCTCAGGGCCTCATCCTCGGACCTGACGGCGATAAGATGTCCAAGTCCAAGGGTAACGTGGTAGACCCCAACGACGTTGTTGATTCCTACGGTGCTGACGTTCTCCGCGTATACGTACTCTTTATGGGTGACTACGAGAGCGCAACCCCCTGGAACGATAGCTCTATGAAGGGCTGTAAGCGATTCCTTGACAGAGTTGCAGGCCTCGTTGATATGGCAAAGGGAAGCGGTGCAACCCCCGAGCTTGAGACTAAGTTCCATAAGACGGTAAAGAAGGTCACAAGCGATATCGAATCTATGAAGTTCAATACAGGTATCGCCGCAATGATGGCTCTCATCAACGATATCTACGATCACGGCAGCCTCACCGTTGATGAGCTCAAGATGTTTATCGGTATCCTTTGCCCCTACGCTCCCCACCTTTGTGAGGAGATCTGGGAAACACTGGGAGAAAAAGAGCTTCTCAGCCTTTCCAAGTGGCCCGAGTATGACGAGGCAAAGACAGTTGACTCCACTATCGAGATCGCGGTTCAGATCTCCGGTAAGCTGAAGGGAACTGTTGTTATCGCCGCAAACGCTGATAAGGATACAGCAATTTCCGCAGCAAAGGCAGACGAAAAGATCGCAAGTCTCCTAGAAGGAAAAACCATCATCAAGGAGATCTATGTTCCCGGAAAGATTGTCAATATCGTTGCAAAATAATTATATCAAAAATATAAAATAATGCTTGACAAGCGGCGCTTTCAAGTATATAATGTTTAGGAAGTGCAATCCGGCACTTTCCTATGTGTGCATAGCGAAGGGAGGGAAACAGAACAATGGCAGAAATTAGAGTAAAAGAGAACGAGTCTCTTGATAGTGCGCTCCGTCGCTTCAAGCGTCAGTGCCAGAGATCCGGTATCCAGGCCGAGCTTCGCAAAAGAGAATGCTATGAAAAGCCCAGCGTAAAGAGAAAGAAGAAGTCTGAGGCAGCAAGAAAGCGTAAGTTCAAGTAATTCAATTGGCGGCTGACGAAAGTCAGCCGCTATTGTTTTTTTGAGATTTTTTACCTTTTTGAAAAAAGGTACCCAAAAAACTTTGAAAAGGATAGATCATGAAAATCGTAATTCTTGACTCAGCTACTCTCGGAGATGATCTTGACCTTTCTGTTCTTTCGAAATACGGCGAGGTTTCAGCATATCCCAAAACATCTGCAGAAGAGGTAGCAGAAAGACTTTCAGATGCAGACGTTGTTATCATAAATAAAGTAAAGCTTAATGAGTCAACTCTCGGTGAAAACAGCACCTTAAAGCTTCACTGCATCGCCGCAACAGGCTATGATAATGTTGACCTTGAATATATGAGAAAGAAGAGTATCGGCGTTTGTAACGTAGTAGGCTATTCTACGGACAGTGTAGCTCAGCTTACTGTTTCAATGGTCCTCTCTCTTGCAACACATCTCCCCGATTATACAGAATGCACGAGAAGCGGCGAGTATACAAAAGGCGGAGTTGCCAATAGACTTATTCCCGTATACCACGAAATAGCAGGAAAAACGTGGGGCATCATCGGCCTCGGTAATATCGGTAAAAAGGTGGCCGCTGTTGCTGAAGCCCTCGGCTGTAAGGTCATCGCCAATAAAAGAACTCCCGTCCCCGATCATACCTGCGTTGATATCGATACCCTTTGCAGAGAAGCCGATATCATAACAATCCATACACCCCTTAACGACGGTACGAGAAACCTTATTAATAAGGAAAGGATCGCATCAATGAAAAAGGATGTCATTGTTGTAAACGTGGCAAGAGGAGCAGTGTGCGATGAAGCAGCGCTTTGTGATGCAGTCAGGGAGGGAAGACTTGGGGGCCTTGGCGTGGACGTATATACAGTTGAGCCCTTCGGCGAGGATAGTCCCTATTTTGCTGTTAAAGAGCTTTCAAACGTGTGCCTCACTCCCCATATGGCATGGGGGTCATACGAAGCGAGAAACAGATGCCTCGCTGATATAATGAAAAGCATCGATGCTTTTCTCTGCGGCGAAAAAAGATCAAGACTTGTATAAAACGTGAATAGTCTCCTTTTCTTCGGGGAATAATACCCTACCGAAAGAAAAGGAGATATTAATTTATGAAGGTTAAATTTATACTTATATGCTGTGTATCGTTCCTGTGCGCATTTTGTCTCGTCAGTATTCTCCCCGTTAACGGAGAGGAGCAGGTCTATGATAATATGATCAGACTCCACGTTCTGGCAAATTCAGATTCAGATGAGGATCAGGCTCTAAAGCTGAAGGTCAGAGATGCAATACTTAAGGAGGCAGAGAGTATCAAAGCAACAAATGCCGCAGACGCGTATATTAAAACAGAAGGCTGCCTTAAAAGATTTGAAAAAGCAGCTCAAAGTGTTTTAATGGAAGAGGGAAGTGACTACAGCGTGAAGGTAACGCTGGGAAAGGAACGATACCCGGAAAGAACGTATGACGGCTTTACCCTGCCTGAGGGCACGTATACCTCCCTCAGAGTGCTGATAGGAAAAGCAGAAGGGCAGAACTGGTGGTGCGTTCTTTATCCCCCGCTGTGTACTGCTTCAGCATCTAAGAAGGAGGAGAGCTTTATAGCGGCAGGCTTTACCGAGGAACAGTACAGAACAATAACTCACAGTGAGAAGAAAAGCTTCAGGTTTAAGTTTAAAATAGTGGAGATATTCAGGGACATTTTTGAATAAAAACAGGTGGCCGGACGTGTGCAAAAAAAGCAAAAAAATATTCAAAAAAATTAAAATTTAGTATTGACAAAGGGGTAGTACCATGCTATAATAATCAAGCGCGTGGCGGAATAGCTCAGCTGGCTAGAGCAATCGGTTCATACCCGATAGGTCGTGGGTTCAAGTCCAACTTCCGCTACCAGGCCCGTTGGTCAAGAGGTTAAGACACCGCCCTTTCACGGCAGTAACGGGGGTTCGATTCCCCCACGGGTCACCAAAACAAAAAGCAAGTCGAAGGACTTGCTTTTTTGTTTTGATTGCCCGTATCTGACGGGGGAATCGAAAGGGTGTGCCTATGTCGGTACGACAGGCAAAAACAGTCCGGGGGAACATTACGAAGGTGGTATTCGGTGTTATTTCCTTGTATTTTGCGGGGTTTTTCCCTGTTTTTCCTATGATATGGTAACGGCTGTGCGGTGTCCTCGTACCGGAATTGTACCGCAAAACTCTGCTAT
>JAFXFQ010000033.1 GCA_017520365.1 Clostridia bacterium | reverse complement strand
CATTCGTACCGATGTTATAAGAGCTTTTATAAACAGCGGTTATATTAAACAGCCGGAAGTGCATATTACCTCCGAGCCGATACCCATCACCGATGATTTGGAGGATTGGCTTGCAACCGCAGTCAGGGAAGAATACGACGGCGAAATGCCCCTTGTACTTGCCACCCGGTTTTTCGACTGTATGGGGTATGCAGTAGACGAGTATAGCCTTGCCAAAAAACTGGCGGGAGTCGCATATGTTGTGACTTGCGACAGCGAATCCACAAGGGGAGTTCAAGCAAAGGCAAAAAGAAGGACACCCTTCAATGGTTCGGTTGCGATTTATTGCTCCAAGGGAAAACCGAAAATCTATCGCCAGGAAAGCGCATTTCACGGAACAAGCCTCGACAAGCTCATCCTTACAGAAGTTCAACGCTTTATGACCGCCAAGGTTGATGCGGAAGCACCAACGTGGAAGCAACTTCACACAGAAATGGTGCAAGCGGAAGCAAGAGAAAAAGCTCTGCTGCTTGATGAAGCTTTCGATGAAAACGGCTCTCTTGAAGAGCAACTTAAACGCGCAAGGGCAAGAATAGCCGATCTCACGGAAGAGAACCGAATACTTAAGTCCAAAAATGAAACCTTGGAGCTTGCCCTTGAAAGCGATAGAGCCGAGGGCTTTATCACAAAAGCTCCCATTGCAGAGTTTTATGAAGGCGAACAGTACGACTTGATTGTGACCCTCCTGAATAACGCTCTCCGTAACTACAATCCAGAGAGTCGGGCATACGAGTTGGTGGAGCAACTTTTGACCGTCAACAAGGAAACCGGAAACGGCAGAGACATATTTACTATTGTAAAATCAGTTCTTTCTGACGGACAAGCCCCCAGGGAGAGCGACCTTGCAAAGTTGAGGGCTGTTGGTTTCGAGGTGGTCTCCGAGGCAAACCACTATAAGCTCAAGTTCCGTGGAAGTGAGAAGTATTGGTTCACGCTTTTCAAAACTCCGAGTGATGGACGAGCCGGGAAGAACCTCGTTTCCGACATCACCAAAACCTTGAGCGTTTATAAATAAGGAGGAAATACCATGAAGGTACTGTTAGCCATTAACCCCGAACACGTAGCTAATATTCTTGCCGGTTGCAAGTTCTATGAGTTTCGTAAGAGAGGGGCAAAGCGCAAAATAGACTCGATGCTGATTTACGAAACCGCTCCCCGGCAGAAGGTTGTTGCTGAAGTCGAAGTTCTCGATATGCTTGAGGATTCTCCAGAGCAACTGTGGTTGCTGACAAGAGAAGGGGCGGGCATAAGTAAAGAGTTTTATGATGAGTATTTCTGCGGTCGTGAGGTTGCTTTCGCTTATAAGCTCGGTAGCGTTCATATATTTGAAACTCCAAAGGAATTGTCAGAGTTTGGCGTAAAGGTTGCACCGCAATCTTACATTTATATCAAATAAACATTCAATTCCACGAATGAGGTATCAATTCCACGAATAAACTATCAATTCCACGAATGGGGTATCAATTCCACGAATAAAGAATAAAACAAAAAGAGCCGTCCTGGAAACTAATCCAAGACGGTTCTTTTCGTTGCTGCCCGAGGGGCAAAAAGGGCGAAAACCTTTGAAATGCCTATAAATAAGCAAAAAATAAGCACGGCAATTCTATCAAAATCACCATGCTTATTTGGTCTGAGTGACAAGACTTGAACTTGCGGCCTCTACCACCCCAAGGAAATAAATTTTTGAACGTATGACTTTTGCGGAAAGTATTGAAAAATTTTTTTGCCCATACTATAATATATTTGCCCATACTATAATATAATTGTTGAAATTTGCCTTAAAAAGCATTCGGAAACACGGTGGAGCCGCTGTGTTTTGGCAGTGGCGTTTACGCCTTTCAAACAAGATTTTAAGGATGAGTCTATGATAATTTTAATTACCGGCGCAGCACACACGGGGAAAACGGCACTTGCTCAAAAGCTGCTCGAAAAGCACGGGTATCCGTATCTCTGTATAGATCATTTGAAAATGGGGTTGATCCGTAGCGGAAATACATATCTCACCCCCATGAGTGACGATAATGATTTGACCGCATATTTGTGGCCAATCGTTTGCGAAATGATCAAAACCGCCATTGAAAACAAGCAAAATCTGATCGTTGAGGGATGTTATATTCCGTTTGATTGGCAAAAGGACTTCGGTTTTGAATATCTTGAAGACATTCGCTATTACTGCCTTGTGATGAGCGAGAGCTATATCAAAAATCATTTTGCCGATATCAAGCAATATGCAAATGTGATTGAGAACCGCTTGGATGATGACTGCTCCTTGGAGAGCGTGTTAGAGGACAATGCAAGAGTATTGCGCCTTGCGAAAAGGCACAACGCAAATTACATACTGGTTGATGACAGCTACGAGATCAATATTGAATGAAACAGATGATCAATCCATATCTTAAAAACCTAAACAAAATTGAATTTGTGGTAACCTATGCCTGCACAGGGCGATGCAAGCATTGCTCCGAAGGGGATCACCCCACATGCGGCGAGCGAATTGACCCCGACATTGCCGCCAATGCAGTGCGCGGGATTGCGACGGAATATGACATCAAAACTGTGATGACCTTTGGCGGTGAGCCGCTGCTGTATACAGATGCGGTTTGTGCGATCATGACCGCGGCAAAAGAACGGAACATCCCACAACGGCAGATCATTACCAACGGTTATTTTTCAAAAGATGCCGACCAGATCCGTACGGTGGCCGCGCAACTGGCGGCGTGCGGTGTGAACGACCTGTTGCTGTCGGTAGACGCCTTTCATCAGGAAACAATTCCGCTTGGTATAGTGAAAACGTTTGCTACAGAATCAAAGAAGTGCGGCATACCGATTCGCCTTCAGCCTGCGTGGCTGGTTAGCGCGGCGGATGACAATCTGTACAACATAAAAACAAGAGAAGTTCTCGCCGCTTTTTCTGAGTTCGAGATTCCCGTAGGAGAGGGAAACATCATTTTCCCCGAAGGAAACGCGCTGAAATATCTCGCGGAGTATTTCAAGGACGAGCTTCCCAAAAATCCGTATGTGGAGGATCCCGCTGACGTGCGATGTCTATCGTTTTCCCCCGGCGGTGAGGTTCTGAATGGCAACGTGTATCAGCAAGACATTATGGAAATGATAAGGAATTATGCTCCGTAGAGGAGAAAAGCTATGACAAATCAAGAGATTTTAAAAATTGCTATGGCGCAATCCGCCGTGGATCTGTCTGCTAAGGCGCGTGATTTTGAAGGAAATGAGAACGTGGTCGTTCTCTCGCAAGCGAGTGAAGGTGCGCGGCGGTATTTGAATCTTCCATTTTCCTG
>JAFXFQ010000032.1 GCA_017520365.1 Clostridia bacterium | reverse complement strand
TCACGTTCCCTTTGGGAACATATCACTGCGAAGCAATATACTGCCGTAAGGCGAATATAACTGAGGCACCTTCCTTACGGAGGGTGCCTCTTCGATAGACTTTTACTTTTTCTTTAAAAACTGATCGTGGGATGAGCGGATCCTTGCAAGGGTTGCCTTTCTGCGCTTTTTTCTGAGGACGTATTCCTTATGGAGCTTGCCGATATTCCACTTATAGAACACCATTTTATTCACCTCTGCGCCGAGAAGGAAGATGAACATACAGAAGTATATCCACAGCATAAGGAGCATTACCGTGGTAAGGCTTCCGTAGATATATGAAAAGGCAGGGAAGGAACGGACGTAAAGGGAGAAGAAATAGGAGAACAGCACCCAGCCAAGTGCCGCAAAGGCCGCTCCCGGGAGCTGTGCCAAAAAGCCGCGGGGCAGCTTTCCCGAAAGGTGCTTATACTCTGCTCTTGAAAAATTTCTGCCCTTTCTCGAAACGGTGTTGAAGATAAGGGCAAAAAACAGGGTGATCATCACCGTCAGTATAACGGGTGCAAGCTTATATACCACTCTCCAGATAACGGTGACTATAGGGAAATAGATTTGTGCCGCCGTGATTATGGCTCTTGCAAAAACCAGAAATACCAGAGTGAATATTATAATGAATATGAATACGAGAGTATAGAGAAATGATCTTATTATATCAAAAAGGAAGTTTTCTCTCAGGTGAACGCCGTAGGCGCTGGCAATTCCCTTTGTGACGGAATAGACACCTTGAGATGCACTCCATATGATGGTGACGATGGTAATGGACATAAGCGATGCGCCTGTTTTTGCCACTACCTCCTTGACAACAAGTGTGAGAACGTTGCCCACCGCGCCTCCGATATGCCTTGATATAAGACCGAGAAGCCACTCTATATCAATAAGATATCTGCCGAGACCGATAAGGAGGATGATGAAGGGTATGGCTGATACGATAATGAAAAATGCCGACTGAGCGGCATACACCGTTATCTTATCCTCGGAGAGGATCTGAAAAAACTTGACGATAGAGGTCCATATTCTTAAAAGAATGCTCTTGAGCCTTTTCATAGTACCCTCCCTTCAAAAGATCATATTATGATTATAGCAGATTATTTTCCCTTTGTCAAATCGTTGCAAAAGTCCATGACGTATGATATAATGGATATATAAAAACGTATGAAACGAGGATTCCGTCTATGTTCTATATAGGATGCCACCTCTCCGTATCGGGAGGCTACGAGTCAATGGGCAAGACCGCCCTTTCGGTCGGAGCAAACACCTTTCAGTATTTCACAAGAAACCCCAGGGGTCGCGGCTTCAAAAGGCCTGCAGACAGCGACGTTTTAGCCCTTGTCGCACTTATGGAGGCAAACGGCTGTGCGCCCCCTCTTGCTCACGCCCCCTACACCTTCAATCCCGCCTCGGCAGAGGAGAGAATCTGGACCTACTCCCGTGATTCAATGAGAGAGGACCTTGAGGTGCTTGAGATGATACCCGGCGCTCTTTACAACTTCCACCCCGGCTGCCACGTGGGCATCGGAAGTGAGGCGGGGATCGCCAACTGCGCCCGTCTTCTTTCTGAGGTTATCACCCCCGGTCAGGGCACGAGGGTGCTTATTGAAACGATGGCAGGCAAGGGCAGCGAGATCGGCAAGACCTTTGAGGAGGTACGTGCCATCATCGATTCCGTTGACGAGGCGTGCAGGCCTCACGTTGGCGTTTGCCTTGACACCTGCCATATCTCCGACGGAGGCTACGACATCACAGGCGACAGAGAGGCTGTACTTGAAGCATTTGACTCCGTTATCGGTCTTGAAAGGCTTTATGCCATCCACCTGAACGATTCGAAAAATCCTCTCGGTGCCGCAAAGGACCGCCACGAGAAGATAGGCGAGGGCTTTCTCGGCCTTGAGGGCCTTAAGGGCGTAATCAACGATAAAAGAATAAAGCATCTTCCCTTCTATCTTGAAACCCCAAACGAGCTTGACGGATACGCAAGAGAGATCGCCCTGCTCAAATCTGTGAGAGAATGATATACTTTTTGTGAAAATATGAAAAAATCGCAACCTTCAGTAACACGGTTGCGATTTTTCTTATTGACTAAGGGCTGTAATTATAGTATGATTTTTATATAGAAATATGAACCGAAAGGATTTTTTATTATGAAGTACGAGATTTTCGGTGCTGATGGCGTTTCTCTTTCCTTTACTGAGTCAGTTTTGGGAGATATAACCTACATCACAGTTAAAATGACAACTCCCGCCCCTGAGATCCCCAAGGAATTTTTTGTAGAGTGGCTGGAGCCCGTTTGCGAAAACCACTCCTACTGGGGTCCTCTCCTCGGCCCCGTCCGCCATATCGCTCCCGATTGGGGCGCAAGAGTCAGCGACTCCCGAACAGCCTCGGGCGCGCCTGTTCAGGCAGTTATCTCAAATGAATCGAAAAACCGTACCACCGTTGCCATATCCGACCCCAAGATCCCCACGAAGATCTCTATGGGAGTTGATGAAAAAAAGGCGGCTATGCGTTACAAGGTACACTTTTTCATAAAGCCCACCACCCCCATCGACAGCTATGAGGCAACTATCCGCATCGACCGCAGAGATATTCACTACTGCGATGCAGTTCGCGATGCCTGCGAATGGTGGGAGACGGAATGCGGCTACGAGGCGGCAGACGTTCCCGACTGCGCCCTTATGCCCATGGACTCCCTTTGGTACTCCTTCCATCAGGATCTTGACTTTGACCGTGTGCTTGAGGAGTGCCGCCTTTCAAAGCAGTTCGGCCTTGATACCGTTATCATCGACGACGGCTGGCAGACCACCGACAACGGCGGCGGATACGCATACTGCGGAGACTGGCTCCCCATCGGCCTTCCCCGAATCAAGGAGCTGGTGGATGAGATCCACAAGCTTGACCTGAAGGTCATCCTCTGGTTCTCCGTTCCCTTCCTCGGCATCTATTCCGACAGCTTTGATAAATTCAAGGATTATACTCTTTATTCCTTCTTTGACGACAAGGTATACGTTCTCGATCCCCGATACAAGGCAGTTCGCGACTACCTGAAGGGCTTTTACTCAAAGGCTGTGGGCGAATGGGGCTTTGACGGACTGAAGCTTGACTTTATCGACTCCTTCTGCCTGGGCAACGACGAGGGCAAGCCCACTCACCTCAGAGATTTCGAATCTCTTGAGGACGGCGTTGAGGCTCTTATGGCCGATGTTAAAAAGGAGCTTGTTGCCCTGAACCCCGACGTTATGGTGGAATTCCGCCAGAGCTATATAGGCCCCGCCATCAGAAAATACGGTAATATGCTCCGTGTCGGCGACTGCCCCTGCGATGCTCTCGCAAACCGCAGAGCCATCATCGACCTGAGGCTCACCTCCGGCAAGACCGCCGTTCACTCCGATATGCTTATGTGGAACGTTTGTGACACCGTTGAGAGCGTATCCATTCAGCTTGCAAGCATTCTCTTCGGCGTTCCCCAGATCTCCGTTCACCTTGACTGTATCACCGAGGAGCAGAAAAAGGCACTCTCCTTCTATATGTCCTTCTGGAGAGAGCACAGAGACGTTCTCCTCTTCGGAAAGCTTTATGCAGATGCCCCCGGCACGCTTTACAGCAAGGCATACAGCGAAAAGGACGGCGAGGCAGTTTGCGTTTGCTATGAGGATCCCACGGTCAGCGGCTCCTGGGACAGCCTTACCGCAGTTAACTGCACAGGCGGCACCCACCTCTATTTTGACGGCTATGGGGGCAAGAGCTACAAGGTAGTGAACTGTATGGGCGAGGCACTTTCCGAGGGCACCCTCTCCTCTCTTGAGAAGATCGCCGTTCCCCGCGGCGGCATGGTATTCGTTAAAAATTAAATAATAAAAGCAAGGTAAAAATCATGAAAAGCATAAAAACGATCCTTTGTATCATTCTCTCCCTTTCTCTCCTCTTCTCCCTTTGCGCTTGCTTAAAGTCCGGGGAGGACACCGACAAGCCTGCAAATGACGACAGCAGCATCGTTGACAAAGGTGACGACGAAAAAGGT
>JAFXFQ010000031.1 GCA_017520365.1 Clostridia bacterium | reverse complement strand
GGAGCGTATAGGTGCCGCTTTTCTCGTCTGCCAGAAAATAGATCCCCGCAGAAAGGGCGCACATAAGCATAATAACGGAGAGGAGACCGCGAAGCGGTGAGATCAGATAATTGACCTCAGAAAGGTCCACCTTCCCGGCTTCTTCGTAGGTGAAGGTGATAAGCTCTCCCTCTACCAGGTTTTGCTCGTGGAATGCCGCAAGCTCCTCTGCGGTCACGTCCTCTGCCGCATCGGCTGCATACCGCTCGTACATAGCATATGCGATCTCCTCGTAAAATGCGGCAAATATCTGCTCCTTTGCAATGTCGCTCATTGTGCCGGGTGCGCGCTCAATTGATGTCACAAGGGTCTCGTACCTTCCTTCGGATATGCTGACAACCTTGCTGTCAAGATCCTTTCCCAGTATCCAGGCGCAGTCATATTCTCCCTTAGCCACAAGCCTCCTTGCCTCATCCGGGCTTTTGGCATCGGCAAAGTGCATGATACCCTTCGTTTCCTTTATCCTTTGGATCACCTTGTTTGCAAGCTCGCTCTCCTCTTCTTTTGCAAGAACGATGGATACGAAGCCTGTTTCCTCTGTTTTTGCAAAATGGGTAAAGGTGAGAGTGAGAAGGGGGATAGAAAGAAGAAGGAGCAAAAACGCAGGCTTTTTCAAAAGCCTCTTTATCATAAGAAGATAACGGATCAAAACAAGCTTTATGTTCATTTGCCTACCCTCCTGATTCTGATCTCCCTGATAATACAACTGCAAAGAAGGAGTCCCGCACTCCAGAGAAGGAGAGGGGCAAGCGCCGAGGTCTCGCCTCGCAGAAGAACGCTCATGGTGTTAGTGAAGGCGTAGCCCGTGGGGATGACCGCTGAAAAAGAGGCTATCGACTTAGGCAGGCTGTTGAGGGGGAAGAAAAATCCTGAAATAAAGCTTAGAGCAATGGTGGAGAAAAGTCCCATAAGCACTCCGCTTATAACTCCCGAGGAAAGCTCATAGAGGAAAAACTGCATGGCGCAAAGCACAAGCACGCAGGGGAGCAGCGAGAAAAATATGCTGAAAAGAGCATTTGTATCACTTATCGATATTCCGAGGGAAATGCCTTTTTTGCCGATGAAAAAGAGCATAGAAAGCATGATCAGACAGTTGAGTGCCTGAAGGATAAAGAGCATAAAAAACTCTCCCGCCACCTGAAAAGCAGAGCCTGTGCCCTTTGAGAGGAGGAGCCTCTGCAGCGAGAGCCGCTCCTTAATGAGAAGGGGGGCAAAGCAAAGGCCGAAAAGCAGGATAGCAAGGCAAAAGAGTGCACAAACGTAGTACTCCTTGAGATCCAGTCCGATGATGTCACCTATATACTCGGTTTTCGTTGCATTTTCACGATCAAGGATAACGGACACGTACTCAAAGCTCATATTGTTTGCCGTGGGGCGATAGGTGCTTCTGGGTATGTCACGGTCTCGGCAAAGGTCAGTGTAGGAATATATACAGCTTTCGGAGGTGGTAACGTAGTGTGAAACGGTGGTCAGAGCTCCGCTCATAAGCTGAGGCATAAAGGTCGCCGTGGTATCCTTCATAACGTAGGTGAGAAGGTCCTCTCCGCCGCTGATAACGGAGTCAACGTAGCCCTCGGGAACAAGGAGATATCCTGCGATCTCGCCTCGGTCCAGCTCCTTTTTCGCCGTTTCAAGGTCCATAGTGATCATATCTGCATAGTAGTTGGAGGCATCCATATTTTGAAGAGCGTTTACAGCAAGCTTGAGATACGTATCCTCAAGATTGCCGACAATGCCGATCTTGATCTTTTGCATAGCCTCGGCATCCTTCTCATCATCTGCGGAGAAAAATATTGCAGCCGCAGCGCCGATGCAGATGCAGGTGACCAGAATGAGGGCAAGAATTGCGGGATAAACTCTCAGAAACCGCTTGGCCTCGGCCCTGAGATACCTGAGAGCGCCCCTCATAGGAGAAGCTCCGCTAAGGTGTCAACGTCACGCTTGCCCTCGTGTAGTGTAAGCGTGCCACCCTTTAATACGTAAAGCCTGTCGCAGGCCTCAAGCTCATAAACGTCGTGGGAGGCGATGATGGCGATACCCCCCTTTTTGCAGAAGTCGGAAAGATACTCCGCAATGCTTTTTTTGCAAACAAGGTCAAGAGCGCCGGTAGGCTCGTCGAGAAGGAGGACCTTTGGATCGTTTGCAACGGAGCAGCCGATGGAAAGGCGCTTTTTCATACCGCCGGACATCTTGGAAACGGTAACGGAGAGAAATTCGCCGATGCCGAGAAGCTCCAATACGCCGCCTGAAAGGCCTTCTCTGATAGCCTTGCCCGAATACCAGAGCCTGAGATTGTCCTTGGCGGAAAGCTCTGCCATAAGCGGAGGCTCCTGAGGAACGAATCCCACCGTCCTTGAACGAAGGCGTGAATTCTTCATAAGATCCTCCCCACCATCAAGCATAAAGGAGCCGTCGCCGCGCTGAAGCCCGCAAAGCACGCTGAAAAGAGTGGATTTGCCGCTGCCGTTCTCGCCGAGAATGCCGATGCACTCACCGCTTTCGGCTGCAAATGAAACGCCCTTCAGCACCTCTTTTCTGCCGTAACGCTTTTTAATATCTCTGATTTCAATGTTCATTTGTTCGCTTGTCCTTTCTTTGAAAGAAAGTTTATAGATAGATTATAGCATTTTCATAACCAATAATCAAGAACATAAGCATTGATATAAGGGCGTCTGAAAAGAAAAGCAGCGTACAGTCTTCCGACTGCACGCTGCTTTTTATCAATTGTCAAAATCGTATGAAACGAAACCGTTTTCGACGGGGTCGAAGCCCTCGGGAATGGGAAGAAATGAGGTATACCGCTTGTAGGAATATCCGTCATCCTCATTTTCGCTTTCCTCGTAGACCTGAACGCAGATATAGCTTTCTGCCGTGGGCTCTTCCTTCAGGGGCTTTGCTGTTTTTAAAAGCTCCTTGATGGCTTTTTTAGCCTCCTTGTTGTTCCAGTCACTTTCATACTTAATCTCTGTACCGTACATCGTTTCTGCATAATAAACGGTGGAGTCTCCCTTTTCGTCATCGGTGCGGACGTATACGCAGACACCGGCGTAATAGATGTCCGAGTCCTCGGGATATCCGTTATCCGCAAGAAGCTTCTCCGCCTCATTGATTCCTTTTTCACGGGTGGGTCTGCACATTTCAAGAAGCAGGCTGAAGGTTTTGGGGAAATCATTTGCGTTTATATAGAGAGAAACGTGAGTGGAATTATATTCATCGGAGTAGTATGAGAGTACCGTGTCATAGTAAGAGGCGTCCTGATTGTTTGCTGTGTTATACCAATCTATGAACTCCATTTCAGCTATATCTGCACGCAGTGCTTCCATCAGCTTGTCAACGTTTGAGGGGCTGTAATCTATGTCAAAGTCCACGAATTCGAAGGAGCTTTGAACGGGGTTCGGAAGCTTTTTGTATGCCTCTCTGTATGCCTCGTTTTCCTGAAGATATGCGGTGATCTCGGCGTACTGGTCATAGGTGAGTGACAAGCGGCGGTATCTTTCGAAGGGCCCCTCCTTTATTGCAACTACCTTTGTAAGATAGTGGTTAAAGCTATCGGCAAGTGTAGATCCGTGTCTGGAGTAATAACCCATATCGTTTTTCAGCGTTGAGGCAATGATGGAGATTACCTTCTTGTCCTTAATTGAGATGCCTTCCGCTCCCTTTGCAAACCAGCTGTTTTCGGAGTAGTAATAGTAGTTTTCATCCTTGTCTGTCACGAAGCGGACAGAGTTGATGCTTTCGGCATCGGGTGTATATCCGGAGGCAACGACCGGGTAATACGCCATAACAATACCGCAAAGGGCTGTGATTCCCGCAAGGATACCGAGGCCGGGCAGCGCTCTGAGGCAGTTTTTGAAGCTCTTTGTGGTAACCACCTCGTAGGTGAAATAAATGATAACGGCGATGGCGGATACTACAACAAAGCCTGTGAACTCCTCCTCGAAAAGGAGGGTAAGAGCAAAGAGTGCCACAATGAGGGAGGCCATAACGCGGATAACGGTCTGGGTGATACGGTCGGGAGCGGGACGGGTTGCTGTTTCACTCTTTCTCTTGATAAATACGAGCATACCGAGAGTGAGGTAAGCAAGACCGAGGATGATTGAGTAAATATCCTGCACAGTGTTTGTGAAGAGCTCGCTGCCTCCGTAGAACATACCGAACAGCACGTTTGTGCGGGGGTCAAGGAATGAGAAGGAGCCTGTGTGCAGAACGATAAAGCTTGCATCATAGGTGATCTTTGACGTTATGATGTTTATGATAAAGCGGGGTAAAAACAGAATAATAAACGCAACGGAAACATTGGTGAGATTCGTTCCCGTCAGGGACATTGCAATGGTTGCGGCACCGGTGGAGATGAGCAATATTGCAAAATAGGAAAGAATAAGGTCAAATCCACGGTCCAGAGTGATGGCATATCTTGAGGGCTGAATAGCGTACAGAACGAAGGAGACTGCAGAGCAGGTGGTGCAGATCCCTATGATCCATGTGTAGATGCTTGCCATAAAGCTCAAAAAAATGCAGGGGCGTGTGTAGGGCAGAGAGTGGAAAAAGTCGCTGGAGGACCGCTTGTTGAACACGGAGAACAGCAGCTGGACCATCAGTGGGGCAACAAAGACGCATATAGTGGAAGCAGCTGCCATCATG
>JAFXFQ010000030.1 GCA_017520365.1 Clostridia bacterium | reverse complement strand
TAACCGTTAACAAAAACGCTATCCCCAACGACCCCGAAAAGCCCTTCGTTACAAGCGGTATCCGTATCGGTACTCCCGCTGTGACCTCCAGAGGCCTCGGCACTGAGGATATGAAGGTTCTTGCAGAGCTTATCACTCTCACAGCCACCGATTTTGATGCAAAGGCTGACTACATCCGCCAGGCTGTAACAGCTATTTGCGAAAAGTACCCCATCTACGACTAAATCTGAAAAATCATCAAGGAGGACGCCATGGCGCCAAAGGAAACAAAGCACCTTATAATGGTCAAGGTTGACAACCGCCCCGGCGTTCTTTCACGGATTACCGGTCTGTTTACAAGACGGGGATACAACATTGAAAGCCTTGTTACAGGTATGACCGAGGACCCGAAGGTATATCACATTACAGTTACCGTTATCGGAACGGATGACGATGTTGAGCTTCTTGCCCGCCAGCTTGAGCGGTGTATGGAGGTTATCGACGTCAAGTGCGATGGCGGCGAGGACTGGGAGTTTGTCTCCCGCGAGATGGTCCTCATCCGAGTTCCCTGCGATGACCCTGAAAAGAGAGTGGAGATACTGAATGTCTGCTCCCTTATCGGCTGCCGAAGCGCAGGCGTTGGCAAAAAGAGCGTGGTAGTAGAGGTTGCAGGCGACAGCGCACAGCTTAATGCCGCTCTCCGCTCCTTTGAGCTTTTCGGTGACGTTGAGGTCATCCATTCCGGCACGGTCGGTATTGATATGAATTGATTAGAGGTATGATTATGAAAAGAATAATTTCACTTTTGCTCGTTCTTTGTATGTGCCTAGCGGTCTTTGCAGGATGCGCAAAGAAAAACGATGAAAAAGCTCCCGATGGAATGAAAAAGGCCTCCGGAAACAACGTTGATTACAGCATGTACGTTCCCACAGCATGGGAGGTAGACCGAAACGACCTTTTCACAAGCGCATACTACCCCGGCAGAACTGACAAGACAAACATCTCCGCCACAGCTCACGCCATTGCTGGCGATATTGCAACAGTTGAGGACTGGTGGAAAACCTTTGAAAACGATCTTTCCAATATCTGCACCGAAATGTCAAAGGTTGCTGTCACAAAGGCACGCCTCGGCGGTGTTGACGGCAAGGAGTTCACCTTCACAGGCAAGAACGGCGGCACTGAGTACAACTTTATCATTACCGCCGTCATCAAGGACTTCTACGTTTATTATCTCACATATACCTCACCCACCGAATACAACGAAAAGCATCTTGAGGAGCGTACAATGATCGTTGAAGCGTTCCGATTTGATAAGTGATAGAGCAATGATATATCTGGATAACAGTGCAACAACAATGCCCTCTGAGGCCTCTCTCGAAAAAATGAGAGAGGCTTTATCCGTCTCTTACGGTAACGCAGGCTCCGTTCACGCCATGGGAAATGCGGCAAACAAGCTTCTCTCAGAGGCAAGAAACGCCGTCGGCCTTTCTCTCGGCATCCGCCGCCCTCAGGACGGTCAGGTAATATTCACAGCAGGGGGAAGTGAGGCAAACAACCTTGCCATATTCGGTAGCATTGATGCAAAGGACAGAAGCGGTGGCGGAAAGGTGTTTATCACCGATTCCGAGCATCCCTCCGTTTGGGAATGTGCGGCAAGGCTTGAATCCCGAGGCTTTGACGTATACCGCGTTCCTACAGTCGGCGGCGCTATCGACCTCGAATTTTTGAAAAAGAACTGCGACAGGACCACCGTTCTTGCCTCGTTTATGCTTGTAAACAACGAAACCGGAGCGCTTTACGATTTTCCCGCAGCAGCGGCAATAGTGAGAGAGCACGCCCCCAAGGCTTTCATCCACTGCGATGCCGTTCAAGGATATCTGAAAACAAAATTCACCTTGAAAAGCCTCGGTGCCGATGCAGTTTCGGTCAGCGGCCACAAAATAAATGCACCCAAGGGTGTAGGCGCTCTTGCGGTGACAGCTGAGGTCATTCGTGCAAAGCGACTCGTTCCCGTAATCCTCGGCGGCGGTCAGGAAAGCGGCTTCCGCTCCGGAACAGAGAACGTTCCCGCCATTGCGGCCTTCGGCGTTGCGGCAACAGAGGGTATGAAGGCCTTCGGTGAGCGTGCCGAGAAGCTAAGCGCCCTCCGTCGGCGACTTGAGGCCGAGCTTGGAGACGCAGTTCGCATAAATCGCCCGCCAAACGGTCTTGACTGCATCGCAAATCTGACCCTGCCCAACATAAAAAGCGAGACCATGCTGAACTACCTCTCCGGTGAAGGAATTTGCATAAGTGCGGGAAGCGCCTGCTCCGCAAGGGGCAAGGGTGTGAGCCGAGCGCTTTTGGCCTTCGGCATTACTGAAAGAGAGGCCGACTGCTCCGTTCGTGTCAGCATTGGCCATCTCAACACCGAGAACGAGATCGTTACCTTTGCCGATGCTTTGAAAAACGGTATCGGACGCCTTGCAAAGATCGAAAAATAGCAGACTGTTTTAAATAATCCAAAAAGCGACCCCACCTTTAGAAAATAAAGGTGGGGTCGCTTTATTTATTCTTCCGTAAACTTAAAGGAGCCTGCAATGAGGGTAACGGAATCCTTGCCCACGGTAAGGACACCGCCGTCCACCGTGGCCGCCTTTTCTGTGCCGTCCTCAAGCCAGAGGGTACACCTTGAAGGCACAAGGCTTGTCACAAAGGGGATATGGCCTGCCATTACAACAAGCTCACCCTCCGTTCCCTTAACCAGAAGCTCGGTGCACTGCCCCGAAAAAACGTTTCCGTCGGGAGTGGACACGGTCAGGTGATAGGTCTTCATCACTTTGCTGCCTTTCTCGCCTTTTCAACAGCATCGTCGATGGTGCCAACGAAAAGGAATGCAGATTCGGGCAGATCATCGTGCTTGCCCTCGATGATCTCCTTAAAGCCGCGGATAGTTTCCGCGATAGGCACGTACTTGCCCTCAAATCCCGTGAACTTCTCAGAAACGTCAAAGGGCTGGGAGAGGAAGCGCTGTATCTTTCTCGCTCTCTGAACGAGGAGCTTATCATCGTCGGAAAGCTCATCCATACCCATGATGGCGATAATATCCATAAGCTCCTTATATCTCTGCAGTATTCTCTGAACCTCCTTGGCCACCTTATAGTGTTCCTCACCTACAATATCGGGAGAAAGGATTCGGCTGGTGGATTCCAGAGGGTCAACTGCCGGGTAGATGCCCTGAGATGCGATTCCTCTCGCAAGAACGGTGGTCGCATCAAGATGTGCAAAGGTAGTTGCGGGAGCAGGGTCTGTCAAGTCGTCTGCGGGGACGTAAACTGCCTGAATGGACGTGATGGAGCCCTTTTTCGTGGATGTAATTCTCTCCTGGAGAGCGCCCATCTCGTTTGCAAGAGTTGGCTGATAGCCAACAGCTGAAGGCATTCTGCCGAGAAGTGCGGATACCTCGCTTCCCGCCTGAGTAAAGCGGAAGATGTTATCGATAAACAGAAGCACGTCCTGTCCCTCGGTATCTCTGAAATACTCAGCCATAGTAAGTCCCGAAAGGCCCACTCTCATTCTTGCTCCGGGGGGCTCGTTCATCTGTCCGTACACAAGCGCGGTGTTTGAAAGAACTCCCGACTGCTTCATTTCATTATAAAGGTCGTTGCCCTCACGGGTGCGCTCACCGACACCGGTGAATACGGAAATGCCGCCGTGCTGCTTTGCTATGTTGTTGATAAGCTCCATGATAAGGACCGTCTTACCAACGCCCGCGCCGCCGAAAAGGCCGATCTTACCGCCCTTGGAGTAGGGACATATAAGGTCGATTACCTTGATACCCGTTTCAAATATCTCGGCGCTCGTGGTAAGCTCCGAATAATCGGGAGCGGGACGGTGAATATTCCATCTTTCGCAGTTTTCGGGAGCGGGCACGTTATCAACTGCATCTCCGAGAACGTTGAATATTCTGCCAAGGGTCTCACGTCCTACCGGCACGCTGATGGGAGCGCCCGTATCGGTTACGGGAGTATCTCTTCTGAGTCCGTCGGTGGAGGACATAGCAATGCATCTGGCAACGTTATCGCCGATGTGCTGTGCCACCTCAACTGTGAGAGTTCTTTCCCCAACGGGGATAGTGAGGGCGTTATAGATAACGGGAAGCTGCCCCTCATCAAAACGTACGTCAACTACGGGACCCATTACCTGGGAAACTTTTCCTATATTCTTTTCTGCCAATTCTATCACCTCAAATCATTCGCCGCTTCCGGCAACGATCTCTGTTATCTCCTGAGTAATGGCACCCTGACGGGCACGGTTATACTCAAGCTGAAGGTCATCTATCATCTGTCTTGCATTCTTACCTGCGGAGTCCATAGCCATTCTTCTCGCGGCGACCTCGCTGGCAAAGCTTTCTCGGGCAAGAACCGTCATCATTCCCGCCACGTATTCTCTCGTTATATTGTTGAGCACGGTAAGGCAATCCGGCTCAAAGGTAACAAGAGACTTTGTGCCGCTTTCATTCTTCTCAAAGGGCAGAAGCCACGTTACCGTTGCCTCCTGAGTCATAACGGAAACGTATTTTGTCCAAATAATGCCGAGGCGATCAAACTCGCCCTCTGCAAAATCGCGGCAAAGAGTGCCGGAAAGAGCTAATGCATCCGCAAAGGAGAAGCGTTCGCTGGAGTTGATCTCCTTGCCGAAGCGCTCACACGCACGCTTACCCACGGGTATGAACTCGGCCTCGGGGAACTCCTTTGCAAGGCGGAAAACGTTAGCGTTATATCCTCCTGCAAGGCCGCGGTCTCCTGCGATTATCACTATGCGGGTTCTGCCGGTCTCTCGCTTTTGCATATAAGGACTCTTCAGGCAGTCACCGTCACCCCTAAGAAGGGATACGGTGCTCTCGAGAGCGCGGGCATACTCTCTACCCTTTTGCATCCCCTCGTTTGCACGGCGTATCTTTGATGATGCCACAAGCTCCATTGCCTTCGTAAGCTGCAGAGTGGAAGTAACGCTCTTGATACGGGAGCGAAGAGCTTTTGTATTTCCTGCCATAGCTTAACCGACCTTCATATCGGAAAGGATCTGACGAAGGGCCTCCTCGTCCTCGCTATCCCACTTTCCTGCCTCGACTCTTTCGAGCCATGCGGAATATTTATTTTCAATAAGTGCGAAAAGCTCTGCCTCGTAGCTGTGAACTTCCTTTACCGCAACGCTGTCAAGATAACCCTTGATGGCAGCATAAACGATTGCCACCTGGCATCCCACACGAACGGGAGCATTTCTGCCCTGCTTCAGTACCTCAACGATTCTCTCACCGAGAGCAAGGCGGGCCTTTGTATCCGCATCAAGGTCACTTCCGAACTGGGCAAAGGACTGAAGCTCTCTGTACTGTGAATAGAGAAGCTTGAGCTCTCCCGCCACCTTCTTCATGCCCTTGAGCTGGGCAGAGCCGCCTACTCGGCTGACTGATATACCGGGGTTTATGGCAGGCATGATTCCTGAGTGGAAAAGCTCTGTTTCAAGGAATATCTGTCCGTCTGTTATGGATATAACGTTGGTGGGAATATAAGCGGAAACGTCGCCTGCCTGAGTTTCGATAATGGGGAGGGCTGTGATGCTTCCTCCGCCGTATTCATCAGCAACACAGGCTGCCCTCTCAAGAAGGCGGGAGTGAAGATAGAACACGTCGCCGGGATAAGCCTCTCTGCCGGGGGGACGGCGGATGAGAAGGGAAAGTGCACGGTATGCCACCGCGTGCTTTGAAAGGTCATCGTAAATAATAAGAACGTCCTTTCCCTTTTCCCTGAAATATTCAGCCATAGCGCAACCACTGTAGGGGGCGATATACTGAAGAGGCGCGCTTTCTGCGGCACTTGCGGAAACGATGATGGTGTAATCCATAGCACCGTTTCTGATAAGCTCGCCTGCCAGCTGAGCAACGGAGGTGCTCTTCTGACCGATTGCCACATAGATGCAGATAACGCCCGTGTTTTTCTGATTGATAATGGTATCGATGGCGATCTCCGTCTTACCCGTCTGTCTGTCGCCGATAATAAGCTCTCGCTGACCGCGGCCGATAGGGATCATACTGTCGATAGCCTTGATGCCTGTCTGCAAAGGAACGCAAACGCTCTTTCTCTCGATTATACCGGGTGCCTCAGATTCAATGGGGCGGGTGCCTGCATAGGTAATTGGGCCCTTTCCGTCGATAGGCTCACCGAGTGCGTTGACAACTCTGCCGAGAAGTCCCTCACCTACAGGGACTGAGACTACCTTGCCCGTTCTGTGTACGGCGGTACCCTCCTTGATATCATTTTTATCGGAAAGGATCGCAACGGAAACAGTTTCGTCCTCCAAATTCTGTGCAACACCGAAGGAGCCTCCCTCAAATTCGAGAAGCTCATTAGCCATACAGCTTCGAAGGCCGAAAACTCTGGCAATACCGTCACCAACGAGGATAACCTTGCCCGTTTCCGTCATTTCTATCTTAGCTTTATAGTTTTTTATTTGAGTTTTAATGATGTTACTGATCTCGTCAGGTCTGTTCATCCATCATCACTTCCTTTACATCTCGGATACGGCGCTTAATGCTACCGTCATACACCTTGCCTCCGACCTCTACCTTAACTCCACCCATAAGGGACGGGTCTACAGAGTAAACTGCGTCTATTTCCTTATTCTCACTTTGGGAAAGCTTTTTCACGAGAGCAGCCTTCTGCTCATCGGAAAGCTCTGCCGCAGAGGTAACGTATGCCGTCGTACGGCCCGTATACTGAAGATAGAGGCACTGAAACTCCTCTGAAATTTCGAAAAAGAGGTCAATTCTGCCTTTTTCACAAAGAAGCTTCAGAAAATATACGGTATATGGTGTCATTCTCTCGCCGAACGCCTCATCGATTGCCAAAAGCCTCTCGGAAAGGGGCACGGCGGGAGAGGAAAGAAGGCTTACATATTCGGGATAGGCTTTGAAAAGCTCTGTGACGTCCTTGACGTCCGCTAGGCACTCGGAAAGAGTGCCCTCCTCAGCGCACAGCTCAAAAAGCGCCTCGGCATACTCTTTATCAGTTTGCCTCATCGCCGTTACCTATTCCTTCTATGAAAGAATCAATAAGATCCCTGTGGTCATCTGCGGAGATCTCTCTGCCCAGCATTTTTTCGGAAAGCAGAGTGGAAACCTCGACGATTTCTCTCTTTATATCCTCTCTTGCCTTCTGCTTTTCGAGAAGCGCATCTGCCTCGGCTCTCTTGATTATTCCTCGCGCCTTTTCGTTTGCACCGTCGATGATCTCTTTTTCTCTCGACTTTGCAACGTCAACAGCGCCCTTGAGAATAGCACTCGCCTCATCGGCGGCACCGCTGAGCTTTTCCTCATACGCCTTCATATCAGAAACAGCCTTTTCCTTTGCATCGGCAGCATCCTTGTAGTCATTGTCGATGGCGCTGCGACGCTCGTTAAGCATATTCTTGACAGGCTTATAAAGAAATTTTTTAACGATCAAAAACAGCAGAACAAGATTGGCAAGGGATGCCGCCATCTGCCATATATTGACCGAAATTACGTCTAAGCTTTGCATAAGTTTACCACTCAGTTATATTAAAGAGAGCTGATAGTTTTTACAAGAATGTCAACAAGAATATTAGGCGCAACAAACATAAGCAGAATTGCGATTACCAGCGCATAAAGACCGGTAGTCTCGGCAATAGCACAACCCATAAGCATTGTTGTTGTTACGCTGCCCTTGCTTTCGGGCTGGCGGGCGATCGCCTCACAGGCCTTAGCTACTGCATTACCCTCACCAATACCGGGGCCTATACCTGCGATCATTGCAAGTCCTGCGCCGAGAGCGCAGCATCCTAAAATAATACCGATTGCGAGTTCCATTTGTTCCTCCGTTATGTTAATTAATTTTTTTGATTTTTGAAGCCTTTTGGCTTTTCTTTTTTTTGTATTCTTCCTCAGGGAATCCGCCTGCAACGTACATCATCGTAAGCATTGCGAAAATAAAGGCCTGAAGACATCCGCTGAACACATCGAAATAGATGGACAGCACGGCGGGAATACCTACCTGGAAAAGGGGTATATCCGCAAGGAATCCCGGCAGCTTTCCAAGGATCATAGATGAGAGCCCTCCGAGAGCTGTTCCGAGAAGCACCGAGATAACGGCGCCTGAAAGCACGTTTCCGTAATGACGGAAAGCCATTGAGACAGGGGTTGCCACCTCGCTGATAATGTTGATGGGCGTGAGCAGGGCAACGGGCTGAGTAAAGCTTTTCATGTAAGCCAAAGGTCCCGCCTTGAGCTTGTAGTAGGTGATAAGAACGAAAACAAGCACAGCCCAGCCTCCAACGATATTAATATCAGAGGTGGGAGGATAGAGACCGAAAAGTGATAGCAGGCTTGAAAGTGCGGAAAGCGCCAATATTGATATGATAAACGGAGTAAACGAAGCGAAGAAATCGCCCATATTCTCCTTTACAAGGCTGTCCACCTTTTCAACAATGAACTCCGCAAGATGCTGTCTTTTAAGATCGGCCTTTTCTGAAAGACCGTGGGTGATATAAAGACAAAAGCCGAGAAGAACTATCATTACTATGAGGGAGTTTACCTGAGATTCCGTTACGGGAAAATCCTGCAGGGGCATGGGAATCGTGAAGAATATCCGAGCTCCCGTTATCTGAACTCCCGAGGCTGGCGGCTCTGTCATTACCTGAAGAACGATTCCTAAAATAATTGGAACCGTCATCATCAAAACGAGAAGTATATCTACGATCTTAAATCGCAGATCCTTTTCTTTCAATTCATTCACCTCCCCTTTCTCTGCTAAACAAAGGTCTGAAAGCTATTGCAATTCTTGGAAAAAGGAACGGAAGCACTGTTGCAATAACGTTGCAACAGGTCACGAGATAACCTATTGCGCCAACAGCCACAAGCATAATAAAACGCAGTGACTGGGATAGCTTTATCACGTTCTTTGCATCCTTTTCCTCCTTGCCGAGAGCAGACTGCACCGAAATTCCCATTATAAAAAAATTAAGAACGGCAGCAGCAGCTCCGAGGAGGTTTCCGAAAAGCACCGTCGTATCCCATTTTCCGATAATGAGAAAGACCGCCTCCATAAGAAGGCTAATTATCACCGTCATCCAAAGGATAAACAGGGTTTCTTTTTTTACTGCGGGATCTATCTTTTTCATATAATTTGACCTTTACTTGTGATTTGGATTATTATACCATTTACACGGTAACTTTTCAATAATAATCCATCAAATTTTACCCATTTTTGTGTAAATGTTGCAAAATGCCGTATCAGCAATTTCACATGGTCTCCTTAGGTATATCCGGTAAAGAATAATTGTTGCCAATCCCGGCCTCACCCGTTATTATACCCCGCCTTCTAACTATAAATTAGAGTTTGAAGGTAAGAGGAAGATGCAAAACCTTTTTTGAAAAAAAGGTTCTGCACTCCAAAAAACTTTAAAAAAAGAAGAAAAAACAAAAAATATTCCTTTTTTAAGGTTTTTTGGGGGTGTGGGGGGCTTTTTGCAAAAAGCCCTCCACATAGCCTTACACCTTCAAACTCCGATTTATATGGACGTTGCAAAACGCCCGTTGCAATTTGCAACGGGCGTTTTTTTAATCAGATGTTTTCTCCGTTGGAGGCAATGACCTCCTTATAGAACTCGAAGGAATCCTTCTTTACACGTTCTAGGGTCTGGTAATTCATATACACGAGGCCGAAGTGCTGTGTATATCCGTCTCCCCATTCGAAATTATCGAGAAGTGCCCAATACCAATAGCCTGCGATCTCTGCGCCGTCCTCGGAGCATTTTTTGAGAGCTCTGAGGTAGCGTGTTATGTAATCTATACGGTTAGGGTCATGGACCTTTCCGTCAACTGATATCCAGTCATGGCAAGCCATACCGTTTTCGGTAATAATAATTGGAGTTTTATATCTCTCATAGAGAAACTTCGGGCCCCAATAGAGGGCCTCGGGGGTGAGGGGCCAATTGTTTGTGGACTTTGCTGTGCCTGTGGGGAGGCGTGTCCACTGAGCAACGCCGTTTTCATCTGCGGTCCAATGAGATGCGGTATAGATATTCTGGCCGTAGAAATCCAGGGGCTGGCAGATTATCTTCATATCATCCTCATAGCCCTCGGGAAGGTGGGGCTTAAGCTTGCGCTGAAAAACCTCGTCCTCCTCAGGGTAGCGTCCCAGCATAACGGGGTCACTCCAAAGAGAGACGTTCCACATCCACCACTCCTCATCAAAGGAGAAGTAACGGCGTCTTGCAGCCTCAACATTTGCGGGATCGTCATTATCCGGGGCGCAAACATCGCAGGAGGGAGCATAGCCGACGATGCTGTCCTTAACAAGCTCGCGGATCGCCATAACAGACTTACCGTGGGAAAGCATTACATTATGACCCATGCGGACAACGTCGCCAACGGTCATCTTGATACCGGGGGCAGTACCTCCATTAAGGTGACCCTCTCCGAGGAAGCACTGAGGCTCGTTGAAGGTTATCCACATCTTAACTCTGTCACCGAAGGCCTTTGCGCAGACCTCAGTATAGTACTTAAACCACTCAGGGCTGTCTGCATTAAGCCAACCGCCCTTCTTATAAAGCTCATAAGGGTAGTCCCAATGGAAGAGAACGAGGCAGGGCGTGATTCCCGCAGCGAGAAGCTCATCGATAAGATTGTTATAAAAATCGATTCCCTTCTGGTTTACCTCGCCGATACCGTTCGGGATAATTCTTGCCCAGGACACGGAGAAACGGTACACCTTTGTGCCTAGCTCCTTCATAAGAGCCACATCCTCTTTATATCTGTGATAGTGGTCACAAGCGACGTCACCGTTGTGCTCTTCCTTGATCTTGCCGGGGATATGAGAATAAACGTCCCAAATGGAAAGGCCCTTGCCATCCTCGAATGCGGCACCCTCGATCTGGTAGGCGGCGCTTGCCACGCCCCAGGAAAAGTCTTTTTTGAAGCTCATTTTTATGTCTCCTATCTGAAATTTATATTATTTTCGTCCATTCAATGCAGTCCTTCACCCAACCTGCCACGTGTGGGTCCACGTTTGTGGGATTCTCGCACTCTATCTCCTTATTGGCAACGGACAGACCGTGATGCCCATAGGGGTATACGTGAAGCTCGGTGGGGATGCCTCTCTTTATCAGCTCGCCCGCTAAAATAAGGGAATTCTTAACGCTGACATCCTTATCCTCTGCAGTATGCCAAATAAAAGCAGGAGCGGAGCCTTCATTTGCGTTTTTATCAGGGGAATATTTCTCCCATTCCTCTCTCGTTGCATCCGCCTTTCCCATTACCATACTGCGGGAAAATTCATGAGTGCAGTCTCCAAGAGTCGCAACAGGATAGCCAAGTATCATACCGCGAACCTTATTTTCACCTGCTGCCATACCTTCAAAGGCGGCAAAATCACGGTCATACATGGTGCCTAACGATGCGGCAAGGTGTCCTCCTGCGGAAAAGCCGAGGACAAACACTCTTTCGGGGTCAATATTATACTTTTTCGCATTTCTCTTTATATGGGCCACCGCCATAGAAACGTCCTTGAGGGGCCGGGGAAACTTCGCCTTTTCGCCAACAGAATAGTAAAGCACGAAGCAGTTAAAACAGTGGGGCATAAATGCACGAACAACAGGCTCTGCCTCGTGGGCAGCGTGACCTGCATAGGCTCCGCCGGGAAGGATCAGCAGCGCATCTCTTGCGGGGCTCGGATCCATGCTCCACATAGGAAGGGCGCAGTACGTATCCATGCGCACGTCCCTCTCGTTATCTCTGAGATGTATTGATTCAAACAGCATGGTCTGCTCCTTTGATCACCCTTATCCACTGAGCACACTGCTCTACCCAGCCGGACACGTGAATATTTGATTTGTCCTCCGAGCCAAAGCCCACACCGTCAAGGCAGACGGAAAGGCCATGCCAGCCGAAGGGATAGATATGAAGCTCTGAGGGTATACCTTTTTCCATGAGAGCCTCTGCCATTGCGAGAGCATTGCCCACGTGAACAACCTCATCGTTTGCAGTATGCCATATAAAGGCAGGGACTGTGTTTTCATCCACGTTTTTATCGGGGGAAAGGGCTTCGATCTCGTCCTCTGTCAGAATATCCTTACCGTAAACGAACCTTCGGCTCAGCTCATGGGAATATTCTCCCAAAGTGCAGGCTCCGTAAGAGATTATCATTCCCGCAGGTCGGTTTTCTCCCCTCTCCATCCCTTCAAAGGCCGCAATGCTGCGATGCCAAAGAGTGCCGATGGATGCGGCAAGGTGACCGCCTGCAGAAAAGCCGCAAACGAACACCCGCTCGGGGTCTATATTATATTTGTCCGCATTTCTCTTTATGTGGGCAATGGCCTTTGACACATCCTTCAGTGAAACGTCAAGGCTTGCCCTCTCACCTACCGTATAATAAAGGGTAAAGCAATTGAAGCCACGGTACATAAATGCCTTTGCTACGGGCTCGTCCTCGTGTAGTGCGCAGAAATTGTATCCTCCTCCCGGAAGGATCAGCATACAGTCTCTTTTTATACCCTTTACATATTCCTCGGTAACGTAGGTTTTTAAGACTACGTCCTTATTTTCTTCGTTTAAGTATATTTTTTCGCAAAGCATGATCAGATCTCTTTTATTATTTTTGTCCACTCAGCGCAATCGCGTATCCAGTGAGCAATATGTGCATCCGCATTTCCCGTTTCCTCGGTTGCCACAGAAAGGCCGTGAGGACCCTCAGGATAGATATGTATCTCAGCAGGAACTCCGCCAAGGATCAGAGCATTTGTCATATCAAGGGCACATCTTACGTCAACGCAGTCATCCTTCTGAGTATGCCAAAGGAATGCAGGCACGGTATCGGGGCCAATGTGCTTGTCCGGAGACCAATAAGCGCGCTCCTCGGGAGTAGGGTCCTCTTTACCGGTAACATAACGACAGGATTCAAGATGTGTATGCTCGCCAAAGGATACAACTCCGTAACTGAGCACCATTCCCGCAGGGCGGTTTTCTCCTGCCATCATGCCCTCAAATGCTGCCTCGGGGCGATTCCAAAAAACTCCGGCAGATGCGGCAAGGTGACCGCCTGCGGAAAAGCCGCAGACAAAGATTCTGTCGGGGTTTATATTATACCTTTCGGCATTTCTCTTAATATGAGCAATTGCCAGAGAAACATCCTGCAAGGGGCGGGGGAACTTTGCCTTTTCGCCGATGGAGTAGTAGAGCACGAAGCAATTGAAGCCCTCGCCAAGGAATGCCTTTGCGGGAGGCTCTGCCTCTCTTTCTGCAAGAAAACAGTATGCTCCGCCGGGAATGATTATCATACAATCACGGGGAGGTGTCCACCACATATCGCCCGATTTTTTTGAAATATAGGTCTCAAGGCGGACGTCCTTGTCGTCCTCTCTCAGATAAACGGTCTCACAAAGCATCGTTATCACCTTTTTCCTTTTTCTGTCTCGCCCTTTCGGCATACATCTGACGTCTTTTCCTCTTTGCCGCCTTTTCCGCCTCTGCCGCAGCCTTACGGGCTGCGTATTTTTCGTAGAGATCGGGACGGCGCTCTTTGGTTATCTCCTCAGCTCTTTCAAGCCTCCACGCCTCAATTTTTCCGTGGTGGCCGCTCAGCAGCACATCGGGAACCCTTTTTCCCATAAACTCAACAGGGCGGGTGTACTGAGGAAACTCAAGGAGATCGTTTTCAAAGCTCTCCACCTCGTGGCACTCAGCCTCGGAAAGGACACCGCTACAGAGACGTGAAACACAGTCCACGAGTATGCAGGCAGGAATCTCGCCTCCCGTCAGCACGTAATCGCCGATGGAGATTTCCTCGTCTATTATTTCGTCAATAATACGCTGATCAACACCCTCGTAATGTCCGCAAAGAATAACGAGACGGTCACACTCCCCCGCTATTCGTTTGGCAACAGACTCGGTCAGAGTAGTGCCGCGAGGAGACATATACACGGTCTTGATCCTTTCGCCCTCAGACCTGTCTTGAACAACAGCCTGATAACAATCGTATATAGGAGGAGCCGCCATGAGCATACCCATTCCGCCGCCGCAGGGAGTATCATCAACTCTTCTGTGCTTATCCTTAGACCAATCACGGATATTATAGGCGTTAATCTCAAGATGCCCCGCCTCCTGCGCTCTTCCGATAATGCTTTCGGAAAGTACGCTCCTTACAAGATCGGGAAACAGGGTCATTATATCAAATCTCATAATATAATTTGTTTTTCGCCCTTGCAAAAAACTTCCTTTTTCTTCTCTTATTCTATCATTCCTTCAATAAGCTTAACGTAGATGCCCTCTGCCCTCTCTTCACCAAGGGATATCTCCTTGATAAATTCGGGAACTGCGGGGATCATAAACTCGCCCGCCTCCCTCTTAACAACATAAACCTGATGGGCACCGGGGGTAAGAATATTGGAAAGATGACCGTATACCTCTCCCGTTTCATCGTCGATAACGGGAAGTTCCATCATATCTGCCCAGAAATATTCGCCTCGTCTCAGCCTGAAGTCCTCTCTCCTTGCATAGAGAACAGTGCCCTTCATAGCTGCCGCCGCCTCAAGGGAATCAAGCCCCTCAAAGGTGCATAGCACCATATTCTTCTGAATGGAGGAGCTTACCACCTTCAGTTCAACGTATTCTCCGCCCTTTTTTCTGTACATTCTCTTGAGAGAAGCAAGAACACGGGGAGAATCACAACGGCTTTCAAGGCGCACCGTGCCACGCACACCGTGGGTAGACACTATCTGTCCGCACTCAAGATATTCGCAAAGCTGTCTCATAGTTTACTCCTTTATCGGTCTAGATTACTCCGACGCAATTTACGCAATCGGTATCCGTTACTATATAGCTTGCAAGAAGGCAGGCTCCCGCCTTCGAAAGATGCTTTGACAAAAGCATAGTCATGTATACGTCCTCTGCAGAGGAGGCCTTGCTTCTATCAAGATGGTTATGGGCAATTATTACATTTTTTATTGGATACTTGTCGCCTGAAGATGCCTTTATCGCATGCAGCAGGATCTCCAAATAGCTCTCGGGGCGATTTGACATTCCTCTTGACAACCAAAGCTTTTCCAAAAGACGTTTCTTTTCGTCAAGCAACAAGGCAACCACCGATTTATCACTTTTATCAGCAAAGCAGAGCCACGCGCAGAGCATTGCCGAAAAATCGGAATCAAGTGGCTCTGTACAAATAGTATCGTGCAAGAGCCGCACTGTCATTGCAGAGGAGATCGACAAAAGATTTGCCGTATTCTCTCCCACTCCGTCAATGTCAAGAAAATCCTGCTCGCTTGATGCCTTCAACCCGCCGTCAGGCTTTGCATTCAGCACAATATGAGCAAGCTCATTCGTATCACTACGCTTTATGGAATGAAACAAAAGCATTTCCATCAGCTGATGAGTATCAAATACGTCAGCGCCGTAGCGATTGAATCTTCTTCTCATTCTGCGGCGGTGAAATTTATGTAATTCTTGTTCTGCCATAAACTTAATCGGACCCTTTTACTTTGAAGATTTTAACGTAACCCTTATCACAGATAAGGTCATAATCATTACCCATACAATGATACATATCAAGTATATTCCCGCTTGTTTCATACCGCTTGTCTATTACAAAATACTCAGTAGGAACAAGTTGGCCATAATGCTTGGGCACAGTCTGCAGTACGTCTACCTGCCAGAGGTGAGGAACCATACAGCCGTATGCGGTAACAGTGGCATCCTCAGGAATCATTTCAAGAGCCTCCACCGTCATATCGTATTTTGTCTTGTTTTCACTGTACTCGCTGAAATATCCGCCTGCTCTATTCCATACAAGAGAGATCATAAATACCATGGATATGCACACCATGGAGGTCACAAGAAAGCGGCGGACCCGGGGAGACGCTTCCTTCACGTACATAATTGCAGAGAAAATAAGAAGAGCCGCCGTGCCGTATGTATACTGATATCCCACGTTAAACTGATAGCGCCATTCGGGCATAAGGTTAATAACGAGAAGGGGAATTAGCAAAACCAGCTCTGAAGAGCGCTTTCTGAGAAAAGGTGCAAAAAGAAGAGGAACAAAGAGCCACCAGATAAACTCCAGCTTCTGACCGGAATACGTAAGCTCCTTAAACCTGTCCGTTGCGGCTCCGGCAAACACCGCTTTGATAAGGTAGCCTATATCAATAAAGCAGGTACGGACAGCCCCGAAGAGACCTGCGTCCTTCTCAACGCTGTAGTTTGCAAATCTGTCAGACATGATCTCTCCACCACATACCCGGATCATTTGGCAAGCAAAGAGGAACCAGAAAAATGAGGCAACAGCACCTATCACGGCAAATAGTCGGTCTCGCTTTGTTACGAACATCCAGATGCAGATGGTGATAACGTAAATGAACGCATCCTCCTTCACCGTGAGGATAAGTAGGAAGAATACAGCTGTTCCGATGCGATTTTCCTCAAGGATAAACACCAGCGACCACAGTATAAGTACGGAAAGGAATTTGTTTTCGTGAAAATCGAAAAAGCACCCATTGGACATGGAGGGGAAAAGGAGATAAAGCGCCGCAAAGGCCGTGGCCATAGAGGGCGAAAGCTGCAGCGCGCGGCATATTCTTCTGACAGCAAATGCACCGAGAGCAATTCCGAGAGCCTGAACCAAAAGAAGATACAGGGGAGAGCGCCACAGCATATAGCCGGGGAGAAGAACATAGTAGAATGGAGAAAAATGTACAGCAAAATGGCTGAGCTCTTTTCCTCTTTCCACGGTAGTATTGGGCAGGCCTGTTTCTGCCATATTTTCAAACATACAGGCAAAAATACCGAAATCAAACGTGGAATGGCCGAAGGTAGCATATTTTGCAGCAGTCATTGCAAAAACGCCTGCGGTAAAGGCCGCAACAAGAACAGACACCACAATAAGAGAATGCTTATCGTCAAAGCGCTTGAGTATCTGTATCTCACCCTCGTTTTCAAGACCGACGGCGTACTTTATCACGAGCACAAGAACAAATGCAAGTCCGAGACAGAAAAAAACGTCCTTTGAATAGCCTACGACAAGAGCGGCACACAAAAACAGACATGCAACGAGAAGCACACCCTTTTGAACACGGGAATTCCCGAAAACAAACAGAGAAAGACCCGAAAGAAGGGCTGTGATACAAATGCAAATAATGGCAGGCAAAACTATGGAATAACTATGAACGTGAGCAAGATTCTGAAAATCGTTGCCGAGCACAAACACGGCAGAAGCAATTACAAACGCTGCGCAAAAAGCACCGAAAAGATCTGCCCAAGTATATCCTGTTTCATTTATTTTCTTTTTTATTAAAACTATGAGCGACAAGGCATAATCCCCCTTATACATCATACGTATATTTTATCATCATAACAAAAAAAGTCAAGGGAGACAAAGGAACAAAGCCCCATAGCTTTGAGTTTTTATTATAAACAATACGATAAATCGGTGTTTGAAGGATAGGAGATACGGTCGCTTTTTTGAAAAAAAGCTCCGCAAAAAACTTTAAAAAAGGAATATTTTTTGTTTTTTCTCCTTTTTTAAAAGGTTTTTGGGAGTGCAGAGGACTTTTTTGAAAAAAGTCCTTTGCATTAATAAAACTTCAAACTACGATTTGGCGATTGGTTTTGTGATTTCACATTTTCGGTGAAATTTAAATAATTAATATGAAAGAATTGCAATAATTATTGACAGCAGAAAGGCTGTGTGATATACTCACTTATCGGTAGAGGTGCGTACTGTCAAAAGTATGGCGGACGGGATAGGGTCGACCACCCGTTGTCCGCAGGAAAGGGGCATGCGCCGAGGGCAGACGGCGGTCTCGTCTGTGCCGGTTTGAGCGAATAAGATCGCTCCGACTGTCGCTTTTGGCGGAGAGCTATCAAAACCCACCCTAGGTGGAGTTTTATTTGCCGACCGCTGTCGGCTTTTTTAATTGCCATTTGAAAAATTTACAGACCCTCGGGTCAAGGAGATACAACATACGAAAAAGACAATTTTCAAGGGTATCGCAACAGCCCTGATCACACCCTTTAACGAGGACGGCATCAACTATGATCAGTTCGGAAAGCTTATCGACTGGCAGATCGAAAGCGGCATCAACGGACTCGTTATCGCCGGCACAACCGGCGAGGCATCAACTCTTACTGACGATGAGCACCGCGACGCCATTGCTTATGCAGTTAAGCGCGCCAACGGCCGTGTGCCGATCATTGCCGGAACAGGCTCCAACGATACAGGATATGCACTTGACCTTACCAGATGCGCATGCGAGGCAGGTGCTGACGCAGTTCTCGTAGTTACCCCATATTACAACAAGGCAACCCAGAAGGGTCTTGTTAAAATGTTTACCCAGATCGCAGACAAATCCACAGCGCCCGTTATCCTTTACAACGTGCCTTCCCGTACAGGCGTAAATATCGAGCCCGACACATACAGAATTCTTGCTGACCACGAAAACATCGTCGGTATTAAGGAGGCAAACGGCAACCTTTCCAAGATCGTTGAGACAATGCACTACGTTCACGAAAAGCTTGACCTCTACTCCGGCAACGACGACCAGATCGTACCCCTTATGTCTCTCGGCGGCGTTGGTGCGATCTCAGTGCTCTCCAACATTATGCCCCGTGAAACCTGTGAAATCTGCGAGAGGTTCTTCGCAGGCGACGTTGCAGGCGCTGCAAAGCTCCAGTACAAGTATCACTCCATCATTGATGCTCTCTTCTCCGAGGTAAACCCCATCCCCGTAAAGGCAGCAATGGCAAAGATGGGCTTCTGCGAAAACAGCCTCCGTCTCCCCCTCACAGAAATGGATGAGGCAAAGGCCGAAAAGATGTATGCCATCATGAGAACTCACGGACTTATCGGCTGAGAGGTAATATTATCATGAGGATCATACTTTACGGTGCCGGCGGCAGAATGGGAAGAGAGGTCCGCGAGCTTCTTCTTTCCGGCGACGGCAGTGCAACTCTTACAGCAGAGGTGGACAAGCTTGCCAACGATATTGAGCTTCACCATCTTTCAGATTTCAAGGGAGAGGCCGACGTTATCATCGATTTTTCTCACCATTCCCTCACCAAAGAGGTAATTGCATACGCCCTCAGCCGCTCACTTCCTCTCGTAATGTGCACTACAGGTCACACAGACGAGGAAAAGAACCTTATCCGCGAGGCGGCAAATTCTGTACCCGTATTCTATTCTGCAAATATGTCTCTCGGCATTGCGACCCTTTGCGATTTTGCTAAAAGAGCCGCGGCGCTCTTCCCCGAGGCAGACATCGAGATAGTCGAGGCACACCACAACAGAAAGCTGGATGCTCCCAGCGGCACCGCACTTATGCTGGCGGATACCGTCAAGGAAGTGCGCCCCGAATCCAGATACGTTTTCGGCCGCCACGGTATGTCCAAAAGAGCCCCCGAGGAAATCGGTATCCACTCTCTCAGATGCGGTAATGAGCCCGGTATGCACGAGGTCATTATCTCAACAGACTTCCAGACTCTCTCCCTCAAGCACAATGCCCACTCCCGTGCGGTATTTGCAGAGGGCGCCGTAAGCGCGGCCCGCTTCATTAAAGGCAGAGAGGCCGGACTTTACAATATGTACGACCTTATCAACGGTTAAGGATATATCACCAATGCTTCACTCAAACCTTTCAATAAATAACAAAGGCCATCTCTGCCTTGCAGGTCAAGATGTTTGCACCCTTGCAAAGAGCTACGGCACCCCCGTCTTCCTTATGGACGAGGAACGAATCAGACATAATGCACGCACCTATATAGATGCAATGAGAGAGTTTATGCCTGAGGGTTCAAAGCCCCTTCTTGCAAGCAAATCCTGTTGCTTCAAGAAGCTCTATGAAATAATCAAGGAGGAGGGCATGGCAACAGACCTTGTCTCCCCCGGCGAGCTTTATACCGCAAAGGCTGCAGGCTTTCCCCTCGAAAACGCTTATTTCCACGGAAATAATAAGACCGATTCGGATATAGAATACGCTATTGATTCAGGCGTTGGCTACTTTATCGTTGACAACCGCGAGGAGCTTGATGCGATTGAGCGGATCGCCGAAAAAAAGGGCATCACTCAGAAAATACTTCTTCGTCTCTCCCCGGGAATAGACCCCCACACTCAGAAAAAGATATCCACGGGAAAGGTAGACTCAAAGTTCGGCACTGCTATTGAAACAGGCCAGGCGTTGGAGCTTTGCAGATACACCCTCAGCCTTGAAAACGTATCGCTCAAAGGCTTCCACTGTCATATCGGATCACAAATATTTGAGTATGAATCCTTTGCAGATGCGGCCGAGATAATGCTTAGATTTATAAAAGAGCTTAGGGACACACTCAGCTTTACAACAGAGGTGCTCAATCTTGGCGGCGGCTTCGGAGTCAGATATACAGATGCCGACCCCGTTATCGACTACCGTGAGAATATCAAGGGGCTTGCAGGCGTAATTGACAGACTCTGCTGCGATCTTGATATCAAAAAGCCCGCCATCCTTATGGAGCCGGGCCGCAGCATCGTAGCGGATTCCGGACTTACCGTTTATTCTGTGGGCAGCGTAAAGACCATCACCGGATATAAGAGCTACGTTTCCATCGACGGCGGTATGCCCGATAACCCCAGATATGCCCTTTACGAATCCGACTATACCTGCCTTATCGCCAACAAAGCGGATAAAAAGCCCGATCTTGTTGCAACCATCGCGGGCCGCTGCTGCGAAAGCGGTGACCTTATCCAAGAGGACGTTGCTCTCGTAACACCTGAGCGTGGCGACTATCTTGCAGTTCTTGTAACAGGCGCATATAATTACTCCATGGCCTCAAACTATAACCGTATTCCCCGCCCCCCTGTAGTAATGCTGAAAAACGGCGAAAGCTACGTTGCGGTAAAGAGGGAGACATACGAGGATCTTATAAGAAACGATATGTAAAAACAGTCTGTTGTCTTTTTTAGGCAACAGACTGTTTTTTTGATTATATAATCTATTTATTTCCCGCCTGCTATTCGCTTGACAAGCAGGTTTGCATCAATGCTGTTAACATTACCGTCACCATTGATGTCGGCTGCAAGTAATGCCTCGTCAGATACCATAAGCTGCCCCGCAACGATACGCTTCATAACGTTGGTATCCATTGCGTTAATTATACCGTCACCATTAATGTCGCCATCACCTATAACGCCATCATCGGTCGAAGCCTCACCGCAGACGGTACAAGCTCCGCCGTCAAAACTGTGACCGAGAGCCTCGGTCACATCACCAACGTAGTTGTCACCGCAGTTTGTGCAGGTATACTCCGTATAGCCTTTCTCTGTGCAACTGGGAGAAACAAGAACAGCATCATAGCTGTGTCCGGCACTTTCAGTTACGACCTCGATTTTTATTTCACCATAAATCATATCTTTAAGGGTGTAAACAACAATCCCCTCTTCCTCGCAAGAGGGAGAAGACTGTTCCATTATAGAGTATGACTCTCCACTCAGCACAGGCAGAACCGCAGTAACGTAATCACCGCAAGACTCACAGGATGCCTCAAGGACGCCCTTGGCATTAGCCGTGGGGGATTTTAGAACACTACCTATATAGCAATGAGCTATAATATCTACAAAATTGTCTTTGTAAGTATCAGCGCAATTGCTACAACAGTTCTCAGTGTATCCCTCTTCTGTACAGGTAGGAGCTATCACGGTAGCAGAATAATCGTGTCCGGTGGTGGGGATCACGACACCGTTTGCAATGACAGCTGAGCATACAGTGCATACAGTATCACCAGAATAACCGTTATTCTCACAGGTTGGAGCTGTATAGTTCTGGATTTCTGCAATATGGTCTATTGGTTCAACATAATTATCTGAGTAGGTGTGATTGCAATAAACACAGATATGCATTGTAAATCCTTCATAATTACATGAAGGCTCTACTATCGTTTCTACGTAATAATGAGGCTCATCACATCCCTTTTCCCATACTGCGTAAAGAGTAGTGTCTCCATTCACGTTAAACTCTCCGCCGGGAACATACTCGGCAATTTTTGAATTTTTGTCCTGCGACCATCCAATAAATGTAAAGCCCTTTCGTACAGAAGCAACATCGCTCAATATCAAAGCTTCATCATGTATCTTTATCTGCCCATCAGGACAACCAGTGCCTCCGTTTGCATCAAATGTAATGTTGTATTCTGTCACGTTCTTCCATACCGCAAACAACGTTACGTCTATATTTTCGGAAAACTCTGCGCCGGGTGCATATTCTACAGTACCGTCCAAAGAGGTTGACCATCCTAAGAATTGATGGTTTTCTCTTGTGGGAACGGTTTCGCTTAACTTGATGGGCTCATCATACTCCTTTGTCATTGCTTCAGGAGCACCTGTGCCTCCGTTGGCATCGTAAGTAATATAAATCGTTGCGTATTTTGTTTCTACAATTGTATCATCGTTTTCAGTGACGGGATTGTAGCTCCATTCGCTCCAACTTCCCCACATATAGTAATAGTAAACTGTATATGGTTTTTTAGATGTGCAATATGTATATTCGTATTTGTAACCATCAAATGCGCTTTCAAGGTTACCATGGTTGAGAATATAGTTTAAATACTCATCAGACGTCAAATATACATACTGTCCTCGCTCAGTTCTATACCTACTCACGCTCTCCTTCTTATGAACACAATACGATTCATCTAATTTTTCATTACTATTCAACATAACAGATGACAAACCACTGTGCTCGTATTCTGTTGCAGTATTATATAACGTCCATGGATCTCCTAATGTAGTTTCAGATGTTGTATATATCTTCTTTTTGCTTCTATACAGTACATTAGTTTCTTTGGTTTCTACCTCGATCTCATCGTTCGCCACGACAGGAGTTTCACTCCATTCGCTCCAGTCTCCCCATTTACATACGTAATACTTGTTTTTGGCATACAAGAAAAAATCATATAATTTGGACACAGTACCAACATAATATACATAACCAACGATATCATTATAATAACATTTTGATCCGACCCCGTTTGTACTACTTAACGGATATGTTAGATAGTAATTATAACCGCTTCCATCCTGTCTTTTATTGTACACATATCCATAATTATACGGCAGATCAAGTTCTTTTAGCTCTATTGAAAAGTCTGGAATAGGATAAGTGTCTTTCCACTCCAAGAGACTCTTTCCGCCAATGTCTGTAGGTACTACATTATACAAAGTCTTAATGCGTTCATTTATAGCTTCTTTTTTATAGACAGTCCAATCACTATAATACGAAGAAGAATCAATATGATATGTGTAAGCATATTGTTTTTTTCTATATCTGTACAGCAATTTTTTCGAAGAAACAGTTGTAGTTTCTTCAGTCTGCGATTCATCCGATTCCACCGCAGATATAGAAATTATTGTATTTGACAACAGTATCAATATCGCTAAAATCAAACATATTACCCGTTTTAAGCTTTTCATCATTTCTCCTCCTATAAATGCAATAATATTATAACATGATTATATCACACCGTTTTACATATTTCAAGACAATGCTCTTAATTAACAAGACGCAGTTAGCAAACAAAATTACATCTTACATGCGAAACTGCTGTTTCGATAAACGACCCCAATCTTGAAACGTGAAAGAATTTGCCATAGTTTCATCACAAATTCTTATAAAATAAGCTAACAAATACTGAACGTGAAGATTTCGCTTTGTTATGACGGCAGGGAGAGGCATATAATCCCCCTAAACTCAAATGAAGAGGTGTATTCCACGGTAATAAATTCAGACTCCGTTCGTTCAAATTGAATTCAAAGCAAGTGCAGGCGACTTCCTGAAATATGGTCGTCTCGGGCGGCTCGGTACACTCGCCTTCCGATACTCCCTATTTCAGTTACCTCCCGTCGCAAAATGATTCACCGGATCATTTTGCTCGCTCGCCTACCTCCTTCGCTCGCTCAGTCGGTGAGCAATGAGTGATACTCGGGTATCACTCATTCGGGCACAGCGGGAGAAAGGCACAAAAAAAGGAACGCTTAAGCGTTCCTTCTTTTGTGGCTCCCCCTGCTGGGCTCGAACCAGCGACAACCTGATTAACAGTCAGGTGCTCTACCGACTGAGCTAAGGAGGAATATTCGCGTTGACCTATCTTCCCGGGCCGTCGCCAGCCAAGTATTGTCGGCATAACAGAGCTTAACTTCTGTGTTCGGAATGGGAACAGGTGGACCCTCTGTAATAATAACACGAATTTTTTAATTAAATGTCAAACGCTGGACGGTGTCCAGCGTTTGTGTTCGCGTTGACCTATCTTCCCGGGCCGTCGCCAGCCAAGTATTGTCGGCATAACAGAGCTTAACTTCTGTGTTCGGAAT
>JAFXFQ010000029.1 GCA_017520365.1 Clostridia bacterium | reverse complement strand
TCACCGCTGATATCGCCCTTCATTACGTCAGGCTCGGGTGAATAGTCGGGATCAGCCTCGCCGCAAGCTGTGCAGAATCCATCGGTATAGCGGTGACCCGGTGCGGGGATGATCTCCTCGCCGCCGTACTCGTTGCAAGCTGTGCAGTAGCTTCCCTTAATACCGTTTTCGGTACAAGTGGGAGCGATATAATACTCCTCCGTGTTATGTCCCTTAGGCTCTGTTGCCTCACCGAGGGAAACGCTGTATCCGCAATCTACACACACGTCAAGCAGCTCACCGCCCTCTGTACAGGTAGCAGTATCCTTCTCAAAGAAGTCGTGTCCTACCGCATCAAGCTTTTCCTCGCAGACGGTACAGTATACGTTGTGTATCTTTTCGTTGTTATACTCAAAGCTTAAGTTTTCCTTTTCTGAGTGGAATGCCTCTGTATAAACAGTTCTTGTGTTTTTACAGATAGTACACTCAAGGATAGCGCTTCCATCTGTTGTGCAGGTAGCCTTGATCTCGGAGATGACCTTATAGCAGTCGCCCACAGCGTGGAGGGTAGGGATGACCTCGTCGCTTACCGCTCCGCAATCGGTGCAGGTACGTCGAAGAACGCCTACCTCAAGGCAGGTGGCCTCCTTTGCAACAACGCCCTCATCATAGCTGTGCTCACACTTGCCTGCTGCAACTGCCGCCTCAAGCTCGTTACCAAGATCCTTGCGGACCTCTGCCATAATATCGTATTCATCCATATCGCTTGCCCAGCCTGCCGTTGAGAAGCCGGGAAGAGAGATATAATTAACAATGTTTGTTGAGAGGCGGGCAACAGTATCCTTTGCCGCCTTTTCGCCCTTATACTCCTCAAGCATACAGAGCATTTCGTACTCCTCAACGCCGTCACGGAGCATCTCAACACGGATAGAGCCAACGTACTTGCTGATGCCTCGGATCTTTGCCTGAGTTGCACCGTAGAAGAGAACGCCATCGCCGTAAACGTCCTTGCCGTTCATTCTTCCAACGCTGAGATTTGGCTTCCACGCAAGCTGGCTGAGGTTACCTGTCACGGTGTTGTCCTCATAGTTACCGTTGGAGTTGTCATACTCGTTCCAGTTGTTTGTTCCGTAATAGAGGTAGCCTGTGCAGTCCTCCTGATAGTACTGCCAGAACATAAGACGGGTCTGGAGGCCGGTGTTTTCGGGAAGGTGGTTGCAGTAGGTATATGCACGGCTTGCACCGCAGATATAACCCCAAAGCTGTACCTTCTTGCCCTCATCCTTTGCTACCTCGATGTGAGAGAGCGCTCTGTCGGAGAATTCGCCGTAGATGGTCTCCCAGTTGAAATAATCGTCGTGATAGGTCCAGTTGCCCTCACTGCCCTCGGTCCAGATACCGGAGTGGGTGCCTGAATAGCTGCGGAGCTGAGGCCAGCCGGTACCGTCATAGCCGTAGGCATTCAGCTCTGACTGAGGAGTAAAGCCAAGAGTCATGGGACACCAGATGGTAACGCTGTCCGTCTCCATAAGCTCCTGCACCGCATCTCTTATCTCATAGGGCTCGTAGTTGCCGAGGGGCTGATGGTAGGTATAGTAGGGGTAGGGGTGGTTATCGTACATGGGGATAACGATCTGTGCATCGGGCCAGTACTTGTTGAGCAGATCGGCATAATACTTCGCACCGTCAATAGTATTGGTCCTCTTGAGATAGTTATCTCTGTCGCACACCTCCTGCGCACGGGGCTCGTCGATGGTGTAGAAATAGAACTTGTCCTTGACGTCCTCCCAGATACCGGAGTTCACAAGATCATTATAGTATTCCTTGTAGGTGGGATAGTCCGCAGGCTTGTCGGCATAAATGCCGTTGTAGCCGCCGCCCGTTGCCGCAACTCTTATCGCCGACACGCGCTCGTCGGTGATATAGGGGTTGTCAGCATAGAAGCCGCCGGGCATATCCATGGGCATAAGGCGGTTTTCCACCATATACTCGTAGAAATCGGTATAATTGCCGCCGTAATTCTTGTTGTTGTCAACAAGGAAGGAGGTCTGAAGGGTGGGGCCGTCCTTGATGGTGAAATCCCATACGTAGCAGAATACGGTGGCAGTCTTTACAGTTTCGCCTGCGGAATTCTGCACGTTAAGAGTAGCGGAATACCAGCCTGCGGGGGTGTCCTTTTCAGTTTCAAGCTGAATGTAGAAAGCCTGACTCTTGCCGCCGTTAAGCTTGAAGCCGCCCGTTGCATTGATGTTTGCAAGAGGCACCATAGGGTCAGGCGCCTCGCCCTCACGGATGATGGAATCCTCCGCCGTCATACCGAGAACACTGCCTGTGTCAAGGTTTTTGAGGGTGAGATACATCTGATAATAAAGGGTGGCGGGGATCTCATCGCCGTTCTGATTGGTAAAGCTTGTCACCGTAGCCTTCATACCCGTCTTGTCCGTATCGGAATAAAGAACGAACTGAGCGTTCTCCTTTTCATTCTTCGCCATATAAACGGAATAGGTGGCCATGTCAGAGGGGGTGACGTCGCTGGTATAAACCTTTTTGAAGGAATGCTCAAACCAAAGGCTGAGGCTGTCATCCTCGTGCTCTGCGCGAACGGGAACGTAGGACGCAGCGGGGTCCTCGTCAACCGCAGAAACCGTGAACGCGAAAACGCACGTCGCACAGATCATTACCAAAAGAACGAGATACAAAAAAGTTCTTTTGACCGCATTTTTCATATTTTTCCTCCTTTTGTGCCCGATGGCACGTGTACTGCTGAAAATATTGTATCAAAACAAGCCTCGGTTGTCAATTATTCACGGAATCAAAAAGAAGCGAGATATGCACATATCACACAAAAAACACCCTTTCGGGCGTTTTCTCAGACTGTCGAAAAAGGCGCAGAACAAAAGCCGCGAAAAAGATGGATCAAGAAAACAAGTAATTAAAGGTTAAAAATTGTTAGAAATCCGCCTAAAACTCGGCGGATTTCACTATTAAATGCGACTTTTTAGTTGCGATTTGGGTCTCTGCCGTACCTTTGTACGCCGACGATACCCAAATCGCCCCTTCTGCATCCTTTACGACAGCCTGAGCCAGCTTGTCGATAAAGATATCGACAAGCTAAAAAACGCCCCGAAGGGCGTTTTTGCTATTATTCAAAATCGTTGACAGCGCCGCCGACAAATCTTGAGAGAAGGTTTGCATCAAGTCCGTTAAAGGTTCCGTCGCCGTTAACGTCTGCCGCAAGGAGCTGCTCATCCGTCGGCTGTGCCGTACCGGAGAGGATTCTCTTTGCAACGTTGATATCCATTCCGTTGATCTTTCCGTCGCCGGATATGTCACCTGCTGAATATGTTGGCTCGGCGGGATCTTCAGGCTCATCGTTAGCAAATATAATATTGACGCGTGTAAGCGTATCGTTGGATTCGCCTATATTAATGCTTTCCCACTGTGCCGCTGTGCCGTTGTAGTATACGGTTTTAAGGTTTAACATAGACCCGAACGCCATATCACCTATGCTCGTTAAACTTTCGGGAAGAGTTATGCTTTCAAAGCTGCCGCACATATGGAACGCTCTCACACCTATGCTGGTTACGCCCTCAGGAATAGTTATGTTTGTAAGACTCTCGCACTCTAAGAACACCCCATTGCCAATACTCGTTAAACTCTCGGGGAGAGTTACGCTTTTAAGGCGTGTGCAATCCTCGAACGCATAATCGCCAATACTCGTTACGCCCTCAGGAATAGTTATGTTTGTAAGCCTGTCGCAATGCCAGAATGCACTCTCACCTATGCTCGTTAAGCCCTCGGAGAGAGTTATGCTTTTAAGCTGGTAGCAATTTACGAATGCTTGTTCTCCAATGCTTGTAACGCTTGAAGGTATGGTGATGCTTTCAAGGATACTGCAAGTTGCAAATGCAAAATCGCCAATGACCGTTACACCATCGGTGAGAATTACGCTTTCAAGGCCTGTGCAAAGAGAAAATGCCCAATCACCAATACTTTTGACGCTTGAAGGTATGGTTATCCTTTCAAGGCTTCTGCAATCACGGAACGCGCCCTCGCCTATGCTCGTCACGGGATACCCCGAAATAGTATCGGGGATCACGACATTCGTCGGATACGGCGAATCATAAAAATACTCTGTAATCTCTACTTTACCATCCGATATTTCGTACTCAAAATAGCCAGATGTGTCTGCCGCATACATAGTCACAGGCATAGATATCAAGGAAAATACCATAATGACTGTTAAGATGATTGATAAAAGCTTTTTCGTATTCATAGCGATCCTTTCTCAAGCCTTGTGCTCGTGCAATTTTATACTGAAATAATTGTACAATATCTTTTTCCCGTTGTCAATCGTCAAAAGAAAGAAAGACCGCGATATTCACACCCACAGCGGCAATTTTATATGCATATATCACACAAAAACTCAAGTTTTCCTGTGCGTTTTGTTACAAATATACAAAAACATATAAAAACATCCTTGTATTGCAAAAAGCATTGATATATAATAAAAGTGGGAGGATGTATACATTCTGTGAAAACATATAGTTATTCCCTGCCTTAAAAAAACTAAAAACGAAAGGAGAAATGACCGATGGACAGCAAAACTGCGGCAGAGATGCCGCATATCACGGTTGAAGGGTATAACTGTATCAACCGATGAATACTGCCTCGGTCATTTCTCCCCCCGCGGATAGGCTGCCGCAGGAATCGTTCCTTGAATTTTTGAATTTCGAAAACCGCTCCCGCCTTCGCGGGGGCGGTTTGTCATTTTTTAGGGAAAAACTTGCATTTTTGACAAGTCAGATATATAATGAAGGTGGATGATAATGTCACTCCCCACAGGGAATAAAAACAATTTAAATTACGAATATCTATGCTGAAACAGATATTTAAACTGAAGAAAACAGGCCTGATGCAAAACAGGCAACAGCTCTGTTTTTTTGAAATTATGCTCGTTTTACAGATCGGTTTTTCTTTGATATTATCATTTACATGGATAATGAAAGGTGGCTGTTTATGAAAAGAATCCTTTGTCTTATACTTGCCTTTACTTTATGCTTTATGAACGGCTGCAGTCTCGCTTCCATTGATAATAACGGCACAGATCCCTCAGACGTTCTGATCTCACCGGAGGAAAGCAAGGCCCCGGACACAGAGGATGTCGACGTTCCCGAGGATGAGTTTCTGAGAGAATATCTGAAAAATATTGAAAGTCAAAAGCCTCACGTCAGAGAGGCCGGCGAACCTACAAGCTATATCTGTATAGAAGAAAATCTTGTTATCGGTATCCTCTATCCCGAAACCTTCTATGCCCCTCTCGATAATGCCATTGAGCTTTGGGTCAGAGAAACGTCAGAATATTACAGATCATCCGTTACCTCGCCGCTTTCCGAGCCTGCAGAGCTTACTGCCTCATATGAGAGCCGCTCTATAGGCGGCCTTGTCAGTGTCAGAATCAGCGGAACATTTTTGTCTGAGGCCCTCGCTCATCCCGACGATTTCACAAAAACCTTTTGCTACGATATCCCTGACGGAGAAATGAAGGATGTATCGTATCTCGTTCTTGAGGAGAAGCTTCCCTTACTCACCGCAATGACAGCAAAAAAAGCAAATATTCCCGAGGAGAATGCGGATGAGGGAATATTCGATAACTTTTTTCTCACCGACGAGGGCATTGAAATACACTTGGGCCGCGGCAAATATCTGCCCGCATCCGACGGAAACGTTTCAGTATTCTTTGGATATACGGACATTGCCGATCTGCTTAACGAGGAGTTCAAGCGCACCGTTATACCCGAGGATGACCCCGTATTTAACGAGGACACCGACCACACAACCGAGCCCTCTGAAACAGAGCCGACTACTACAGAGCCTCCCGTGACCGAGCCTCCCGTGACCGAGCCTCCCGTGACCGAGCCTCCCGTGACCGAGCCTCCCGTGACCGAGCCTCCCGTGACCGAGCC
>JAFXFQ010000028.1 GCA_017520365.1 Clostridia bacterium | reverse complement strand
CCGTGTCCTCCTCGGTGATCTCGCTTTCGTAAACGGTGATGGGAGGAAGTGTGCGAAGCTGTGTCTCTATCTCGCGAAGAAGTGCAGGGAGACCCTCTCTTGTAGCTGTGGAGATGGGGAATACCTTGTATCCGAGAGCCTCTGCAAGCACCTTGAGCGACTCAAGATTCTCATCGTCCTCAAGTATCATGTCGCACTTGTTTGCCGCAATAATTCTGGGGCGGCCGGCAAGCTCCTGAGAAAACTCCTCAAGCTCCTGAGAGATGGTATCAAAGTCCTCTGCGGCAGTTCTGCCCTCTATTCCGGAAACGTCTACTACCTGCAAAAGTAAGCGGCAGCGTTCAATGTGGCGGAGAAAATCGTGACCAAGGCCTGCGCCCTCAGCGGCACCCTCGATAAGTCCGGGGATGTCAGCCATAACGAAGCCGCGATCCTCACCTGTGTTAACAACGCCGAGGGAGGGCTCAAGGGTGGTGAAGTGGTACTCTGCAACCTTGGGGCGGGCGGCGGAAACTGCGGCCAGAAGAGAGCTCTTGCCCGCAGAGGGAAGGCCCACAAGGCCCACGTCAGCGATCATCTTAAGCTCAAGCACGATCTCTTTCTCCTCACCGGGAAGGCCGTTTTTCGCAAAACGGGGGATCTGACGGGTGGGGGTGGCAAAATGCTTGTTGCCCCAGCCGCCGCGGCCGCCCTTGCATACTGTGAAGGGCTCGTCGTCGGACATATCCTTGATGATCTTTCCGCTTTCAGCGTTGCGGATAATGGTTCCCTTGGGAACCTTGATCATTATGTTCTCACCGTTTTTGCCGTGGCGCTTGGCACCTTCGCCGTTGCCACCGTTCTCTGCGATGAATTTTCGCTTGTATCTGAATGCGAGAAGGGTGTTGATGCCCTCATCGGTAACGAAGATGATGTTACCGCCGTTGCCGCCGTCGCCGCCGTCGGGGCCGCCCTGAGCAACGTATTTCTCTCGCCTGAAGGATACGGCACCGTTGCCTCCGGCACCGGCCTTCACGAATATTTTTATCTTATCTATAAACATTTAAATAACCGTCCCTTTCTTCGGAGCGCTGCTTTTATTCCTGTCTCGGCCTTGAACCGTAGACCTCATTGTAGTGGTGTATTGCGTCTTCAATAACGCGCCTTGCCTCTTCGGGACCTGCCAGCTCGTTAACAACGGTGTCCTTGTCCTCAAGCTGCTTGTAAACGGAGAAGAAGTGCATCATTTCGTCGAACTTGTGCTTGGGGATGTCGTAAACAGACTTGAACTTGTTGTAGTTGGGAGCTGAGAAGGGGATAGCGATGATCTTCTCATCGTAGTGGCCGTCGTCAAGCATTTTGATGATGCCGATGGGGTAGCACTCAACAAGAGTCAGGGGGATTATCTCCTCGGAGCAGATAACGAGAACGTCAAGAGGGTCAAAGTCATCTGCGTAGGTGCGGGGGATAAAGCCGTAGTTTGCAGGATAATGGGTGGAGGTATAAAGGATACGGTCAAGACGGAGAAGACCTGTTTCCTTGTCAAGCTCATACTTGTTCTTGCTTCCTCGTGAGATCTCTATAACTGCAGTAAAGCTGTCGGGGGTGATTCTTTCGGGGTTGATGTCGTGCCAGATATTCATACTTTACAATTCCTTTCAAAGCATTTCGCGAATAGCCTTTGCAAGAAGCTCACAGCCCTTGACGATGTCCTCGTCGGAAGGGGTGGAGTAGTTGAGGCGAACTGCGTTTATCATACCCTCGGTGTCGCAGAGGAATGCAGTGCCGGGAACGACTGCAACCTTGTATTCCAGAGCTTTTTTAACGAGAGCGGGCATATCGATGGTGTCGGGAAGAGTGAGCCAGAGGAAAAGGCCTCCCTCAGGGCGGGTGTACTTAACGCCCTCGGGCATACAGCGGTCAAGAGTCTCAAGCATAAGAGAGCACTTGTCGCGGTAAAGCTTTCTGATGCCTGCAATGTGAGCATCAAGATCGCATTCGGTGATAAAGCGGTATGTGAGCATCTGGAAGAACAGGTTTGTGTGAACGTCCTCGCTCTGCTTTGCAACCACCATCTTCTGGATAACGGGCTCGGGGCCGCAGATGTAGCCGACACGCATACCTGCAGAGAGGATCTTTGAGAAGGAGGAGGAGTAGAGAACGATGCCCTCGGTATCCATGCTCTTGAGGGTCGGGATGTCTTCGCCGGCGAATCTGAGCTCGCCGTAGGGGTTATCCTCAATTATCATTATGCCACGCCTTGCGCAAACTTCGTAGATAGCCTTTCTCTTTTCAAGGCCGGTGGTGAATCCGCCGGGATTCTGGAATGTGGGGATAAGGTAGACAAGTTTTGCATTGGGGGTAGCCTCAATAAGACGGTCAAGCTCGTTTGCATCGATGCCGTCATCACCCACGGGGAGACCTACGGTTTTTGCACCGCAGGAGCGGAAGGAGTTGAGAGCGCCGATGAAGGTTGGATCCTCGCAGATAACAACGTCACCCTCGTTGCAGAGCGCCTTGCAGGCAAGCTCAATGCCCTGCTGACCGCCGCTTGTGATGATGGTCATGTCGCCCTCGCGACCGATAGAGAACTTTTCCTTCATTCTTTTTTCCACCTCGCGAACGAGGGGAGCATATCCCTCGGTGGTGCCGTATTGAAGTGCAGTGGAAGCACTGTTTGCAAAAATGTCGGCAGAGATCCTTGCAAGATCCTCAACGGGGAAGGAGAGGGGGTTGGGGTTGCCGGCTGCAAGGCTGATCATTTCGGGGTCACCGAGGCTCTTAAAGATCTCTCTGATAGCGGAGGGCTTAAGAGATCTGAGTTTATCTGAAAAATAGTATTCCATATATGTATACCGTCCTTTCGGGGATCATTTTATTATAATAGATTATTATATAACATTTTATTTGATTTTTCAAGACATGAAAGCTATTTCAACCCTTGGTACAGCGTGTTTTTGGCAGAAAAATCAAAAAGCAAGCCTGATTTAAGACTTGCTTTCAGATTCATATGTAAATTGTTTATCCTTATGTAAAGTGGAATCAGGCCTTGAAGTAGACATTCCCGGCCTCGATATCAATACCGGAGTATTCCATCAACTCGGAAACCGTTACGAGCTGATAGCCTTCCGCAATAAGCTGTGGGATGACAAGCTCCATTGCATCCACCGTGCTCTTGTGCAGATCGTGGCAGAGGACGATGGCTCCATCCTTCGCGGTTCTCATTATTTCGTTATACACGGCATCAGCGTTTTTAGTCTTCCAGTCCATAGGATCAACGGACCAGTGGATAAAGGAAACTCCGAGCAGAGCGCCGACCGCCTTCACCGTATCGTTAAAGGAACCGTAGGGAGGGCGCATAATATGGCTGTCAAAGCCTGTCACCTCATAGATTTTTGCTCTTGTCAGCATGATCTGGTCTGTTATCTCCTCCTCGGTGATGGTAGTGAGCTTCTTGTGGCTCCAGCCATGGCCGCCGATGTCGTGACCCTCTTGAACTATTCTGACAACGGTTGAGGGTCTGTTGTCTATAAGATCGCCAACGACGAAAAACGTACCCTTCGCACCGTATTGTGCAAATATATCAAGAAGTCTGTCGGTGTGTGCGCTTGGGCCGTCGTCAAAGGTGAGGGCTATCATAGGCTTTGAGGGGTCTATCTCACGATTGGGAACCGTGTCTCCAACAACAGGAGGCTGTGTTACAGGAGGCTGTGTTACAGGGGGCTGTGTTACAGGGGGCTGTGT
>JAFXFQ010000027.1 GCA_017520365.1 Clostridia bacterium | reverse complement strand
GCAAAAGCGGCTCTTGATGCGCTCTCCTGCTTTGAGGAATATAAGATCCTCGTCACTCCCGGTATGGTAGAGCTTGGCGAAAAAGAAGAGGAGCTGAACGCAGAGTTCGGCCGTCAGGCAGCGAAGGTATGTGATCATGTAGTTCTTGTGGGCGAAAAGAGAGCGGTTCCTATCAAGAGAGGCCTCCTTGAGGCGGGATACCCCGAAGAAAAAATCTTTGTTGCAAAGGGAATCGGTCAGGCTATGGACCACGTTCACTCAATGAAAACAGATAAGAAAAAGGTCGTTCTTCTTGAAAACGACCTGCCCGATAACTATTGAGAAGGGAGATAAACGATGAAAATTAATCTTTGTGTACTATACGGTGGCAGAAGCGTTGAGCACGAGATATCCGTTATCTCCGCCCTCCAGGCAATGGAGAATCTCAACGAAAAGAAATACGAGATAATTCCCGTTTATATCACCAAGGAGGGTGAGATGTATACGGGATCTACCCTCAGAAGCGCAGAGTCCTATAAGAATATCCCTCAGATGCTGAAGGTGTCAAAAAAGGTGCTGTTTGTCCGTGAGGGCAGAAACACAGTCCTCAGAGAGCTTGAGGGAAAGAAAAAGAACGATATCATCGTTGACGTTGCTTTCCCCATCGTCCACGGTACAAACGTTGAGGACGGAGCGCTTCAGGGATATCTTCGCACCCTCGGTCTCCCATTCGTAGGCTGTGACGTTCTGGCAAGCGCTGTCGGTATGGATAAATACGTAATGAAGACAGTTCTCAAGGAGGGCGGCTTCCCCGTTCTCGATTGTCTCCGCTTCAATAAGAGAAATACAACGCTTGCCGATTGCATAGAGGCGGTAGAGGGCAGAATACCCTATCCCGTTATCGTAAAGCCGGTAAACCTGGGCTCCTCCGTAGGCATCTCAAAAGCAGACAGCAGAGAGAATCTGGAGGCGTCCTTAAAGGATGCATTCTCTTATGCCGATGTAGTTCTCGTTGAAAGAGCGGTTACTCAGCTTCGAGAGATCAACTGCTCCGTTGTGGGTGACACAACAAGGGCAGAAGCATCTGAGTGTGAAGAGCCATTTATGGCAGACGAGATACTCAGCTATAAGGATAAATATATGTCAGGCGGTGGCTCCAAGGGCGCAAAGGGAGGAGCAAAGAATCCCGGTGGCTCAAAGGGCGGTATGGCAAGCCTTAAGCGCAAGGTACCTGCTGACCTTTCTCCCGAAATGCGTAACAGAATCAGAACGATGGCCGTTGAAGCATTCCAGCACCTGGGCTGTAACGGTGTTTCCAGAATCGATTTTATGATCGATAACGCCAGCGGCGAGCTGTTTATCAACGAGTTCAATACGATTCCCGGCAGCCTTGCCTTCTACCTCTGGAAGCCTCTTGGAGTAGAGTACAGAGAGCTTCTCGACAGACTTATCGCTCTTGCTCTCAAGCGTGCAAGAGAGGATGAGGATATAACCTACTCCTTCGATACAAATATCCTTGCAATGGGCGCTCCCACAGGCTCAAAGGGAGCAAAGGGCGCAAAGGGCTCCAAGGCCTGAGTCCGTTTGGGAAAAGAGAAGAGATAATAGAGAAAAGAATTGGTTGATTTCCGCCGTAAGGCGTAAATCTTCACAAGTTGTAAAAAATGAAAGCATCAGTATATACTTTAGGCTGCAGAGTCAATCAGTATGAGTCTGATTCCGCGGCGCAGGCGCTGGAGAGGGAAGGCTTTACCATTGTCCCATTCGGCGAGGAATGCGATGTTACCGTCATTAATACTTGTACGGTAACCGCAGAGAGCGACAGAAAAAGCAGACAGTTTATAAGACGTGCGAGAAACGTTTCCCCCTTCGGTGCCGTCATCGTCACCGGATGCTATGCACAGATAGATAAGGATGGCGCTCTTTTGCAGGGTGCCGATGCCGTTGTGGGAAACGGTGAAAAGTCAAAAATTGCAGAGGTGGCAAAAAGGCTCGTTTCAGGAGAGCGCGGTATCTCCTTGGTGGGAGATATTATGACTGCCCCCTACGATAACGTGTGGGTAACCAAGCCCACAAAGGCGAGAGCCTACATAAAAATAGAGGACGGATGCGAAAACCGCTGTGCCTATTGCATCATCCCGAAGGCCCGCGGTCAGGTGCGCTCGCGCCCCTTTGACGACTGCATCAAAGAGATTACGGCAGTTGCCGAAAAAGGATATAAGGAGTTTATATTAACAGGTATCGAAACAGCCTCCTATGGCATAGATATCAAGGGATACGGGCTTTCCGATCTCCTTTTGGCGGTTGACGATATAAAGGGCGTTGAACGTATCACAATGGGTAGCCTTGAGCCTACTGTTATGAGTGAGGCATTTGTCGAAAATCTAACAAGGGTAAAGGGACTTCTCCCTCATTTTCACCTTTCCATACAGTCGGGATGCACAAAAACGCTGAACCGTATGCGACGAAGGTATACGGCAGAGCGTGCCATTGCGGCAATAGAGCGGGTACGCCGTGCCATCCCCGATGCAACCTTTTCCGCCGACGTGATCGTGGGCTTTCCCGGCGAGACGGAGGAGGAATTTTCCGATACTATTGAGTTTTGTAAGAAAGCCCGCTTTATGCATCTCCACATTTTCCCCTATTCCAGGAGAGAGGGAACGGAGGCGGCTGATATGGGTGCTCAGGTTCCCGAGAACATAAAGAAGGAAAGAGCCGCCCGATTGGCAAAGGTCTCAAAAGAGATACAGAACGAGCTTCTCAATAAGTATGTTTCCGATCACGGCGAGGACTCTCCCGTGTCTGTGCTTTGCGAAATGACAAGAAACGGTATCGGTAACGGACATACGGAGCATTTTATTGAGTGTGATTTCCCCTCAGACAGAGACAGAACGGGCGAGATAGTAAGAGTCGCCCTTACGGGAGTTAAAGGGAACGTTGTTCTCGGTCGAGCACTTGACTGAGAATAAAGATACAATGCAAAAAGAAAAGGAAGGTTCATCACAATGAAAAAGTTAGTTGCAATTCTGTTGGCGCTTCTCACCGTTGTCTCATGCATCCCCGCAAGCGTTATGGCGGCGGACAGCGAGATAGAGCTCATCGGAGACGTTCAGGAAACTGTTCCCGAGATGCGCATAACTATTGATTCGGGCTATAGCCTTGACACCATTCACGCCGATAAGGAAGCAAAGATCCGCGCCCACGTTTCTGTAAACGGTGCGTGGGATTCTGCTTTCAATATGGCATCCACAGGTGTTGAGATGAAAACAAGAGGAAATTCCACATTCGGCTTTATGAAAAAGCCCTACCAGATCAAGTTTGATTCCAAAACAGATATGTTCGGTATGGGCAAGGCAAAGAAATGGGTGCTTCTTGCCAATTACGTAGACGGCTCCTTTATCAGAAACAAGATAGTTTTTGATATTGCAGAGGAAATGGGTATGGCATACGTCTGCAAGTCCGTTTTCGTTGACCTTTATATAAACGGTGACTATAAGGGCGTGTATCAGCTTTGTGAAAAGGTGGAGATCGGCGATAACCGTGTTCCCCTTGAAAGCGACCTTGGCGTCATGGTGGAAATGGAGTCTGCCAAGAGAGTAGCTGAGGAGGATTTCTGGTTTACAACAAGCGTGTCAGGTAAGCCCTTTGTATATAAGGAGTATAATACCGATTTCGAGGATGCACCTGCCGAGGAGGTTGCGGCGGTACGCTCATATCTTGAGGAGCGGATAAATAACATCGAAAACGAGCTTTACAATAACGGCAAGGACTGGGAATACCTGTCAAGCCTTATAGATGTGGATTCCTTCATTCAGTTCTATTTTATCAACGAGCTTACAATGAATGTAGACGCAACTCTTGCCAGCACATATTTCTACATAGACGGCCCAGATGACGTTCTTCATATGGGCCCCCTTTGGGACTATGACCGCAGCTTTGGCTCCTACGACTACGCAGACAGCGGCTACGAGCAGGGAACAGAGGCGGATTTTCTCAAGAATATCACCGACTGCTCCGATCAGTACAGAGCAGAGTGGTTCAAGATGCTGTTTCAGTACCCCGAGTTTGTAAAACGTGTAAACGAGATGTACTCCGAGACTGTAAAGGCAGCCTTTGACTCCGAGAGAATAAACGCTACCATCGATGCATATGAGAACGTGCTCTACGAAAGCCTTATGAGAAACTACGTTGACGAGGGCTGGGCGATCTTCCACAATATCAGCGAAGCAGAGTTCTTCTCCGACAGAACGAGCGCCAAGAGATACCTTGATTTCACGGTGAATTATATCAAGACCAACATCGCAAGCCGCAAGGCATACCTGGATCGTGCATACGGCGAGTATATGCCCGCCCTTTTCTATCAGCAGAACGCGGGCAGAGTATATAGCGGCGGCTCAATGACAGACAGCCAGGCAATGAGCTCATTTTGGCTTGAGCTTGACGGAATTATCGACGGAAGCGTTACGTACAGTGCAACGGGTAGCGGCATGAGCGTTACCGAGGCATCCGACGGTACTCCCGTTAAGGGCAGGGGTGTCCGTGTCCTCAGCATTAACCTTGAAGGAAACGTGGCAAGTTACTACGATATCCTGTACAGAGGCTATTATAACGGTGCCTGGTCAAGCTGGAGACAAAATGGCGCCGATGTGGGTAACACCAAATATAACCTTGAGAGGATTCAGGTGCGCCTTGTTGAAAAGACCGCTCCCGTTGAAATAACAGTAAGCTTTGACGTTGAAGGAGTTGAGCCTGTTAAGACTATAGCAGGTAATACGGTTGTTCTCCCCGCACTTCCCGAGGGATACGAGGGATGGTATGTAAGTGCAGACCTGGCAGGAGAAGCGGTGACCGAGATAGTTACAGAAGCGGATATAGTTATATACGGTAAGAAAAATGCACCTCAGGAGCCTGTGGTTATAGTACCCGGAGACATCACGGGAGACGGAAAGCTGAACGCAATGGATATAAATACCGTATCAAGGATATTTGCGGGAGTTCTTTCTCCCACAGATGCACAGCTTCTTGCAGGAGATATAGACGGCAACGGCCGCTTAGACGGCATGGATCTTAACAGGATCGCAAGAATGATAGCAGGAACATAATAAAGACCGCCCTCCCGTTCGGAGGGCGGTTTAAGTGAATAGAGAAGAGATACGAGAGGAAAGTTGTATAGTAAAAGTGGACACATCGAAGAGTGAATGATATAATCAAAGAAAGAGGTGTTCACAATGAAAAGAACTTTCAGTAAAGAATTTAAAACCAAAGCGTGCGAGTTGGTGTTGAAGGACGGAATCAAGCACG
>JAFXFQ010000026.1 GCA_017520365.1 Clostridia bacterium | reverse complement strand
TCCTCTTCCTCTACAATATGGAAACCCTTTCCACAACAAACGACCTTTCAAAGCTTATGATGAAGCTTTCAAGCCACAGATAATAAAGAAAAGAGGTACAGAAATGAAAAAGACCATTACAGCAGTGATCCTTCTCTCTCTTGTTTGCCTTCTTATGTTCTCCTGTGCAAGCAACAGCGGCACTAAGGATACAACTGCCGACGACGACCCAAAGGTAACCAGCCCGGACGGCTTTGAGGACGTTACCGCTCCCCCCGTAAACACAGACACCACCGCAGACTCCAACGAGTCGACACCCCCCCCCGAGACTAACAAGCCCGAGCCTGACACAGACACCGCCGCTCCCGAAACCGACACAGATGCACCCGATGAAAATACGACTGAGCCTGACGACACCGGTGCGCCTGACACAGACACCGGCACCCCTGAGTTGATCATTACCAACAACGCCGAGGCTATTGAGGCTGCACGGAATTTTCTCGGACTGGTCGACTCCGAGACCGGATATCAGTATGCATACTCCAATGACGGTATGCTTACAGAAAACGGCATCGAATACTTCAAGGTCCGCGTTTCATGGATAATCGTTGAGGAAGAGCGCCTCTCCCTTTGCGGATACCTTCTCGTTTCTCCCTACGGAGACGTTACAAAGTACGACTGGTAATAAAGGATACAACAGATAATGGCAAAGAAAAAAGAAACACCGCAGTATGATGACCAATCCATAGAAAAGCTGGAGGGCGCCGACCGAGTCCGAAAGCGTCCCGGCGTTATCTTTGGCTCTGACGGCATTGAGGGCTGTGAGCATTCGTTTTTTGAAATTCTTTCAAACTCCGTAGACGAGGCCCGCGAGGGATACGGCAACGTTATCACCGTTACCGCGTATAAGGACCACTCCATCGAGGTAGATGACCGCGGTCGCGGAGTGCCTATGGGATATAACGAAAAATACAAATGCTACAACTGGGAGCTTATTTACTGTGAGCTTTATGCAGGCGGTAAGTACAACAACAACCAGGGCGGCGGAGCCTACGAGTTCTCCCTTGGTCTTAACGGACTCGGTGCCTGCGCGACCCAGTATTCCTCAGAGTTTTTCGAGGTATTCTCCTTCAATGGAGAAACAGAATCTCATATGTCCTTCAAAAAAGGCTACCCTGTGGGAGAGCTTGCAGTCCGCCCCCTCGAAAAGAAGGAGCGCAGAACAGGTACCATCACCTATTGGCGCCCCGACCTTGACGTATTCACGTCTATTTCCATACCTAAGGAGTTTTTCTGCGAGGTTCTTGAAAAGCAGGCCGTTGTAAATGCAGGACTCAAGTTTGTTCTCAAATTCGAAAACGCAGACGGCTCCTTCTTTGAACAGGAATTCATTTATCCCAACGGAATTTCCGACTACGTTGCCCGCCTTGCGGGAGACACGGCCATCACTCAGCCCGTTCTTTGGAAAATGGGCGAGACCGTAGGCCGAGACCGTGAGGATAAGCCCGAATACAAGCTTATTGCCGACGTTTCCTTCTGTATTTCAAATACGGTAAACGTCATTGAGTATTACCACAACTCAAGCTTTCTTGAGCACGGCGGCTCCCCCGAAAGAGCCGTAAAAAACGCCTTTGTTTACTCGGTTGACAAGAAGCTGAAGGCCGCGGGCAAGTATAACAAGAACGAATCCAAGATAACCTTTGCAGATATTGAGGACTGCCTCGTTCTCGTTACAAACTCCTTCTCCACTCAGACCTCCTACGAAAACCAGACCAAAAAATCTATCACAAACACCTTCATAGCTCAGGCAATGACCGACTTTATGAAGGAGCAGCTTGAGATCTATTTTGCGGAAAACCCCGTCGATACTGACAAGTTTATCTCTCAGGTGCTGGTGAACAAGCGTAGCCGCGAAACTGCTGAGACCACCCGTCTCAATATCAAGAAAAAGCTGACTGCCTCCACAGACGTGGCAAGCAGAGTTGAAAAATTCGTGCCCTGCCGTTCAAAGGACCCTGAAAAGCGCGAGCTTTATATCGTTGAGGGCGACTCCGCTATGACCTCCTGCAAGCTGGGCAGAGATGCAGAATTTCAGGCAATCATTCCCGTACGAGGCAAGACTCTCAACTGTCAGAAGAGCACCTATGAGAAGATTTTCAAAAGCGATATCATCGTGGACCTTCTCAGAGTTATCGGATGCGGCGTTGAGATAAAGGCAAAGGTGAAGGGCGATTTTCTTGCCTTTGACCTGAACGCCCTCAGATGGTCGAAGATCATTATCTGCACCGATGCGGACGAGGACGGATTCCAGATCAGAACACTTCTCTTAACCCTATTCAACCGTCTTCTCCCCACCCTTATCAAGGAAGGAAGGGTTTTCATTGCCGAATCCCCCCTCTTTGAGATCACCACAAAGGACGACACCTATTTTGCTTATAACGAGCAAGAAAAGGTTGATATTCTCGAAAAGATCGGTAACACGAAATACGTGCTCCAGCGCTCAAAGGGACTTGGCGAAAACGAGCCCGATATGATGTGGAAGACCACCATGAATCCGGCATCAAGAAGGCTTATCCGAGTTAATGCGGCAGATGCAGCAGCAACGGAGCGCATCTTTGACGTGCTTCTCGGAGACAATCTTTCCGAAAGAAAAGAATTCATTTCCCGCTTTGCGGCGCAGTATGCAGAGCAGGCGGACGTATAAACAAAGTGATACGAACAAATCACCGCAAAAGGCCTCCCGTTTTTCGGGAGGCCTTTTTGTTGGATGAGAGTTCCTTTCGCCGTGCTCAGATACAGCCTTTTTAAGCTCGATTTATCCGCCTTTCTTGTTGCAATAACACTTCAAAAATGATATAATTTGTATATATGACTATTTGGAGAAGCTATGAAGTACGATAACCTTTCCCGCCCACTTATAGAGCGGATGGAATACGATAAAATGACGGGGCACATTCCCCGTTTTGCGTTTGACGAGAAGAATGCCGTCAGGCGAAATCCCGACAAGGACAAGCCCTCTGCCTTTCGCGGAGCATTTGTACGCGATGTGGACAAGATACTTCACTCCGCGTATTACAGCCGTTTCGCAGACAAGACTCAGGTGTTTTCCTTTTACAAAAACGACGATATCTCCCGAAGGGCCCTTCACGTGCAGCTCGTTTCACGAATTGCAAGGACCATCGGCTCAGCCCTCTGCCTGAATCTTGACCTTATTGAGGCCATCGCCCTTGGCCACGATATGGGCCACACCCCCTTCGGCCACGCAGGCGAAAAGTATCTTGATGAGATATATTTTGAAAAATGCGGACGTCATTTCGCCCATAACATCCATTCTGCCAGAGTGCTTGACGGAATATATCCCTACAATCTCACCCTGCAGACCTTAAACGGCATCATATCCCACAACGGCGAGATAGAAAAATGCGAATACAGACCTGCCCCCATAAGCAGCTTTGACGACCTGGACCGTGAAATGGAGGGCTGTTATCTTGACCCTGAGAACAACAAGCATCTTATGCCCTGCACCCTTGAGGGTTGCGTTGTACGCATATGCGACATTATAGCGTATCTCGGCAAGGACAGACAGGATGCAAAAAAGGCGGGCCTTATCGAAAAGGAGGAGGAGGTCTTTGATATGGGGGTCATCGGCCGTGTCAATGCTGAGATAATCAACAATCTCAGCGTCAACATCATTGAAAACAGCTACGGAAAGCCTTATATCAAGATGAGCCCCGACTATTTCGACGCCCTGAAGTGGGCAAAACGGTCAAATTACGAAAAAATATACCTTACTCCAAGTGTTGCCGACCCTCAGGCAAAGGTGATAAAGCCTATGTTCGTCAGACTTTATGACAAGCTGGAAAGGGACCTCAGAGAATGCAACAAGCAATCCCCCATCTACCGCCATCACATTGATCCCATCAGCCAATCATTTTACAAGAGAGCCCGTCCCTATGCCGAGGAGAATATCCACACCATTATCACCGACTATATGGCATCTATGACCGACGATTATTTTGTTGATCTTCACGAGTTTTTCTTCCCTAAGGAAAAAACCATTGAATACAAGGGATATTTTGAATAATAAAAGCTTGAGTCCCTCTGCCATCAATTGCGGAGGGACTCAAGCTTTTATACGAGCCACTTTTTAACTATAGGGATAAACGAAAGTACTAAATAAGCAAGAAGGCTGACAGCAAAGCATATGACAACAGCTACGGGAACTGCAGCGAGGACCGGCAAAGGCAGCTTTCCTACTGTAAGCCCAAGGTCGCTCATTTCGTAGAGAACGAACATATGGACAAGATATATGCAGAAGGATGCCTTTGACACGTATTTGACAACAGATGCCGCGGCTCCCTTCATCCGCTCTCCCGCCCTATTGCAGATACCGAAGATGCCTGCAGCAAGGAAAAAGGAGCCGATGGTCATTCCGTCAATAAAAAGGCCGTAAAGATAACCTGACTTTATTGAGAAATAAACCGTGCCGCCGAAAATTATTCCAAATCCCAGAACGGCAGAGAGAATGGCTGTGGGAAGCTTTATGGGATATTTCTTCAAATAATGACCGAACATGAAATACCCCACCGAATTGTACACAAGATTGAGCCGCCACTGATGGGGGATTCCCTTCAACAGGTTAAAGGGCCAGAAGCCTATCACCGTGGGCATCAATACGCCGAGGACAAACCATATCGCAAGCGCATACGAGAGAAGCTTTTTGTCTGCGTTCTTACAGAACACCGATATAATGGGCAGTATCCCGTAGATAAGAAGCATTATATGTATGTAATAAAGATGGAATTCCTGATCGAAGAAAAGAACTGTCTTAAAATCACTGAAAAGGTTTGTAACAGTGAAGTTTCCGTTTTCAAAAAGGTTATATGCCTTGTAGGCAGTGCCCCAGAAAATCATTGCCACAACAAGCCTTAGGATGTTTTTTGTATAAAGCCTTTTTAGTGATATCTCCTTGCCGTCTTTAAGAAACAAAGCTCCGCTGCACATAAGAAACAATGGTACGCTTGCCCTTGTGAGGCAACCAAAAAATGTACCGGAAAGCCAGCTGAAGGAGCCTATGGGATATCCGTTTGCCGCTGTACTTGCATGAATGGTGATAACTCCGATAATGGCTATCGTCTTTATAAGGTCTATGACTGCATCCCGTCCCGGGGACGCAGGTCTAACAAATGATGCTTTGACTGAAGTATTCATCATATCCGTGCCCTTTCCTTGTTATATGACGATTATACCACAATCCGTCACCATAATCAACAAAAAACGCAAACAAAAGGCTCCGCTTTAAAAGTTATATATACAATAATGAAAACTTTTTTCAAAAAATGTTGAAAAGCCTTGACACATAAGGTATAATAAATCGTTAGATAAAAAAGAATAAGGAGAAGAATAATGATTAAGGATATAATCGAGCTTCTTAAAGAATATGACCCTGAGGTGGGTAACGGCATTGAGGCCGAATATAAGAGACAGAAGAGAGGGCTTGAGCTTATCGCCAGCGAAAACCTGGTTTCCGAGCCTGTAATGCTCTCTATGGGCACCCATCTTACAAATAAGTACGCAGAGGGTTATCCCGCTCACCGTTACTACGGCGGCTGCGAGTGTGTAGACGTTGTTGAGAATATCGCTATTGAGAGAGCCTGCAAGCTCTTCGGTGCAGACCACGCAAACGTTCAGCCCCACTCCGGCGCACAGGCAAACATTGCCGTATATCAGGCACTTGTAGGCCACGGCGAGACCATCATGGGTATGAATCTTGCCCACGGCGGCCACCTCACCCACGGAAGCCCCGTTAACTTCTCAGGTATCAATTACAATTTTGTACCCTACGGCGTTAACGATGACGGCTTCATCGACTACGATAAGATGGAAAAGATCGCAAAGGAGTGTCACCCCAAGCTCATCGTTGCAGGTGCTTCCGCATACCCCAGAGCAATCGACTTCAAGAGAATATCCGAAATCGCAAAGTCCGTCGGTGCTCTCTTTATGGTAGATATGGCTCACATCGCAGGTCTCGTTGCGGCAGGCCTTCACCAGAACCCTGTTCCCTACGCTGACGTAGTAACAATAACGACTCACAAAACTCTGCGCGGCCCCCGAGGCGGCCTCATCCTCTGCAAGGAGGAGCACGCAAAGGCTATCAATAAAGCTATATTCCCCGGTATGCAGGGCGGCCCTCTCGAGCACATCATCGCCTCCAAGGCAGTCTGCTTCGGTGAGGCGCTCAAGCCCTCCTTCAAGGAGTATCAGCAGAGGATAATCGACAACGCACAGACCCTTGCAGAAGGTCTTCTTGCAGGCGGCTTCAACCTTGTTTCCGGCGGTACAGACAACCACCTTATGCTGGTTGACCTTCGCCCCATGCACATCACAGGCAAGGATATGGAGAAAAAGCTTGACGAGGTATATATCACCGTCAACAAAAACGCTATCCCCAACGACCCCGAAAAGCCCTTCGTAACAAGCGGTATCCGTATCGGTACTCCCGCAGTTACCTCAAGAGGTCTCGGAACAGAAGATATGAAGGTGCTTGCAGAGCTTATCACTCTTACAGCTACCGATTTCGATGCAAAGGCTGACTACAT